>CAYRBK010000018.1:0-29251 GCA_964422605.1 uncultured Candidatus Bathyarchaeia archaeon
TCCTATAGGACTGCTCCGACCAGAGGCTCATCGGGTTCTTGTATTCTGGAATAATAGGAAATCTCTTAAATGGGAAGCGAAAAATCGATACTGGATTAGAGCTGGGTTCGAGTTTGAACGAGGCCGCATCTGTCTCTCCAAAGAACTTCATCTTGAGAATCACAAGGGAAGAATGGCTTAGACAGGTCTTCAAGATCAAGAAATACTATCCCGGCGTTCCGAGAAGGTGGGAAGAAGGCGGCGTCCTTCTCTTAGCCCGTAAGGCTGAAGAAGGAGATTCCTTCATCGGCTACGCGGTTCTGGGCAGATTTGTCAGGAAAGACCTTCTTCCACCTGATAGAAGGCAAGAATGCGAGGAGATGCGCTGGAAAGGCGAGCTCGTCTTCAGCGAACTCTACAGGTTTGAGCCCCCGGTTCCAATCAAAGCCACGGTTCTAGGTGCCACAAGCATCAGGGGAAGATGCTTCCACGGCTACCCACTGACCGACGAACAGGTTAAGTCTATATTAGAGATAGCCAAGCGAAAGTCCAGTTTCCTCAAGATCGACTGAGAAGCCCAGAGGCCTATGCCTAGGCTGCGAACTCGATAGAATAGCGTAAGAAGACAGGTGGCGCCGGTTAGTGATACGCCCTCTGCTTCAAGTTCTACGCATTCGCGATCAGTTGTCTTGCCGAGGATAGCCCCCTCTTTCATGGAGCCTGCTGGTTCATGTTTATATCTCTGAGGTAAGCTATCTCTGACTGTAGTAGGAAATCGTAAAACGTGAAGGAGGATTGTGAATGGAATATTCTGCAAACAGTCGAGGCATGAGGAAGAGATGGCTTGTTGCGATTCCGATCGTGATTCTCTTGTTCGCGGTGGTTCTAGTGCTGGCAAGAGGCGTGGTCATAGTTCCTGCTGGATCCAGAGGGGTTGTCCTCACCTGGGGATCTGTCACCAGAGTCCTTGATGAGGGCTTACATTTCATAACTCCAATAGCCCAGACCGTCGTGCTGATGGATGTGACAATACAGAAAGTGGAGACATCTGAGTCGACGGCGTCTCAAGACTTACAGGAGGTCACTACGACAATTGCTGTAAACTACCGTATAGTGCCTGAGTTCGCTGGGGAAGTGTACAAGAACCTCCGGCAGGAATATGAGTTCCGCGTGATAAAGCCCAGCGTTGAAGAGAGCATAAAGGCAACCACTGCCCAATTCGAAGCGGAAGAACTGGTCACCAAGAGGGAGTCTGTCAAAGTGAGTTTCATGGAGATCTTGACCCATAGACTCGAGCAGTATCACATCGAAGTGATGTCTGTGTCCATCGTTGATTTCCAGTTCTCGCCAGAGTTTGCCAGAGCAATCGAGGCGAAGGTCACAGCACAACAGAAGGCGCTCGAGGCTAAGAACAAACTGGAGCAGATCAGATACGAAGCTCAGCAGCTAGTCATACAGGCTGAAGCAGAGGCCAACGCAACGTTAGCAAGGGCAGCTGCGCAGGCGCAGGCGATAAATGTGATCAAGCAAGCTCTTACAGGAGACTATCTGCAGTACATGGCGATTCAGAGATGGAATGGGGTCTTGCCCTACTTCCTCGGTGGCCAAGCGATACCGTTCATACAGATCCCGACCAACATCACAAGCAGCCCGTAAGGAGAGGCCTATCGTTCCTCTCTTATTTTTCCGCTCCCCTTTGTGAGGAATCAGGCTTCTGTCGCTGACGAGCAAACTGTGCAAGTTTGGCACGAGCCGTTAGTAAGACCTATTCCAAGGCACAATTGTCCAACGCCTATGGTGCCAAGGTTTCTTCTACTTGAGGTACAGAGTCTTCAGGCTTTCCAGCGCTACCATGTAGCGTTCAAATATTGTCTCATACAGGCTCTGATTGCTGCTGGGTTCGAAGACTCTTCGCTGCGAGAAGATACTCTTTCTGGCATCATCTAGGGACTTATATCGGCCTAGACCGGTGAAAGCTGCTAAGGCTGCTCCCACAGTTGTGTATTCCTTCTCTTCTGTGACTATGACTGGGAGGCCCGTAACGTCGGCTCGAATCTGGTTCCAAAGCAGGTTTTTCGAGCCGCCTCCGACAACCCGAATGCCCACAGCATCAAAGCCTGTTGCCGCAGTCAGAATCTGGAGCGCATGTCTCAGCTGGAACGATAAGCCTTCCAAGGCGGAGCGAAGTATCTGTCCTCTTGAGGTTCTCAGCGTCAAGCCAAGTATGGTGCCCATTGTTCCATACTTCCTTGTGGGGCCGCTCTCCTTGACAAAGCTGGGTATGAATGTGACACCGTCTGATCCAGAGGATACTCTTTCGGCCTCTTTGACCGCGATATCGTATTTCTCGCTTCCCATTTTGGGAAAGAGTTTGTCGAGAACCCATTCGAGAACACCCGAGCCCATCATGAGCAACTGAGGATTCCACAGCCCAGGCCCGACATCGGCCTCGATTATCAAACCATCTTCGAAGGCTTTCCGACCGGGTTTGAAAGCATCAGCTCTGATGCCGAGGATTTCCCATGTGCCACTGGAGAGTACGGCTTCGGTCATCTCAGCTCCTGAACCGAACAAGGCAAACTGCGTGTCATGTCCGCCAGCCACCACTGGGACTCCGGATGGAACGCCGCACTGCTTTGCAGCCTTTTGAGTAATATAGCCAATGGTCTCGCCGGGTTCCCGCCAGTCGGGAAAGAAGCTTGGATCTAAACCGGCGAGCTCAAGCATGGAGGAGGACCAGTCTCTTTTTCTCAGGTCCATTGCCATCATGGTAGAGGCAATTGTGGGGTCGATGTGAAATTCGCCTGTCAGCCTATGCGCAATCAGGCCCGGCATCATGAGCCACGTATGGGCGTCCTCCAAGGCTCTGGGGACGTTCTCTCTGAGCCAGATCAGTCTGAAAAGCGTGTTGAACGGTATGAGCTGGTACCCTGTTGTCTGGAAGATCTCCCAGGGGGAAATCCTTTCAGAAATACTTTTAGCGATCTCTTCTGTCCTAGGACACTGCCAAGATATCGCAGAATAGGTGAGTGTTCCATCTCGTCTAACTGGCGCTCCGTCTGCCCCCCATGTGGTGACAGTCACAGCCTTAATGTTTCTGGGATCGACCTTTTTCGAGATTTCCCTTGCTCCTTCGCTGAGTTTGCGTATGATCTCGTCCAGATCCCAGATGAGCCATCCCGTTCTCCCACCTCTCTGAGGTGTAGATTCATTGGGGCGGCTTGCGTGGGCGACTATCCTACCTTCCGGGTCAACGGCCACAGCCTTAAGGTTGGTTGCTCCGCAGTCTAGAACCAGCACAACCTCTTCACGTTTGGCGACCTTCATGAAGTGCGCCCATATCTAGGTTCGCGGTTGCGCTATTTCTCGGTTTTGATCGGCTTTTGGCTCAGAAGCTAGAAATGGGACTCTGTGCATTATGGCTTCATAGAGGAGATAGCCTCCAAACATGCTAACAAAGCCTTGGACAAGGTTGAAGATTGCCACATATGGTGCCATTGCGACCGCTACGACGAGAGGCTGAGCGTAGTACAACGTGAACACAAGCAGGTTTGCCAGAGCCATCACAAGAACACGTACCACAGAGCCGAGCACGAATGAGACGGGTTTGGTCAACCTTCGACCTCTCTTCAAGCTGAGCAAGCCTAGGGACATTCCTAAGATGGTCGAGAACTCTGCTAAGGCCTTCATCGCCGGGCCTACCATGTCTCCGCTACGGGCTAGGATGGCGAGAAAAGCCACAACAGACGTGACACCACCGGGCTTTAGCCCAAGAAGAAGCAGTGATAGCACAATTGGGATTCCTGTGAAGTCGAATTTGAGGACAGGCATCCATGGGAAGGGTATCTTCCACCCGGAAAATTTCAGTGTATAGTCAAAGATCACGACAAGCGCGCCAAGAATGGCGATTCTTGTCAAAGTCCTCGTAGTTATGTTCAATTCCGGTTCGCATAGATTGTCAGCTTCGGAATATTTAAGGTATCTACTCACAAGCGAGTAAGCGCCTCAGCAGACCATCATCTCACCATGGTCTCTGCTATTGACACCTGCATCCCTTCGAGCGGCGCTTGCAGGCACCTTCGCCTATGTACCCGGAAACCCGCTTTGGAACAGTTACAGATGACTTAAGTAACAGGTTCCTTTCCCATTTCGGGATAGGGAATGAGGTGAAGGTACCTTTTCTGTTCGGTTGACCCCCCAAAAGACACCATGAGAACCAGAAGGACCCCTACAGACTGTCAAGGAAGATCGCAGGCACGCATCTCATTCCCTTTTTTTCTCGAGAGGCTTCTCGCCCATCCTTTGGCTTTCTTTAGGCATCTAGACGGTTGAAGACAGACCTTGTCTCGCATAGAGGGATTGCTTCAATGATGAATTCCCTTTAGCTCCGCTAGAGTCCTAAGTCTTGACTTGCAGCTTGGATTCCCCTTAGCGCTATCTCAAAGAACTCCTCTTTCGGGATTCCCAGTTCTTCGCAAAGAGTTATTCTCTGCCTGTCGGCTCCTCTGGCGAAGTCTTTGTCCTTGAACTTCTTCTGAATGGTCGCCGGTTCCACATCTCTTGCCTTCTTGGAGGGCATGACCAACGCGCATGCCACTATCAACCCGGATATGGCGTCGGAAGCGATGAGAGCCTTCTCTAGATTTGTTTCAGGCATCACGCCGCTGTGTTCGTAATTATGCGCTTTGATGGCCTTGAGGGCCTCTTCCGGAACCTTGCCCTTCAGAACATCTTGCGCGAGGACTCCGTGTTTCTCAAAGTTGCTGGCGGTCTGTTCGTAGTCAATGTCGTGAAGCAGCCCAGTCAATCCCCAAAGGGGCTCGTTCTCTCCCAAGTGCTTCGCCAAAGACTTCATTATGGCTTCAACGCCAAACATGTGGAGGAGTATATTGCGCCGGCTGACGTTTGCCTTTAGTAGCTCAAGTGCTTCTTCTCGGTTCATGGTTGACCGCCTATTCTCCTAAGCCTTTCGTGCCCGGAATAGTCTTTAAGGTTAGACTGCCCGTTTATCTGTTTTGTCCCTCTTTGCCGGATAGACGGGAAAAAGAGAGTGGAGGTGCTGAGATATCTGTTTCGGTGATCAGACTACATCAGCCTGTCGAGCACGTAGTAGAAGATTGTGGAGAAGGTTTCAGTTATTGCCACTGCAAGGATTGAACCGAAAACTTCGCCCGTTGAGACATAGGTCACTAGCAGAGCCACTGGGTCAACAACTAGCCTATAGACCAGGGTCTTCTTGACGGAGACCCTGCGAGGACGACGGGAAATTGGCGAGGCATCAGCTCCACCCTGAATCTGCTTAGAGGTCAGCCTCCAATCTGTATTTAAGCCTTGCGCCTGGACACTTCTAGGATTTGAGACTCTCCTCTCGCCTAGTGACACATGGATAAGAAGGAAGAAGGTTCCCTCGCCTTAGAACGGTCTATGTCCTATCTCACGTATTTGTAGTATCTGTAGCCGCAGTCGTTGCTTTCCTTCCCTATGCAGTCCAATGCAAACTCTGTTTTAGGCGGTATCACGCTTTCGTGCGGTCCAAGTCTCTCCTCATGAAGGTCTTCGTAAAGGTTCATCGGTATCTTCTGCCTTTGACCCAGCTGTTTCATTAGCCCGATTTTTTCGGCGACATTCCTATACTCAGGTTGAACGATGAAGCTGCATACTATCGCGCTGCTTCCACTGCCGTAGGAGCCTATGCCAAGCCTCTTTGCCTCCAGATTGCCATCTCTTGTCTCGAAATGGCTTGCCACGCCCAGCCACACTGAGGCAGTGTAGGAGTTGCCGATGAGGCTGAGCGCAGTCAGAGAGTCCGCAACCTTTTCCTGATACTCATGAGTGAACTCCTCAGTCATCGTGAAACGCTTTCTGAACTCCTTGTAGCCTTCGGATATGTAGAACTCCAGATCAGATAGACCCTTCCTCTCAGGCTCTTGACCTATCTCTTGAGCGATTTTGCTCCATATCGGCAGATTTCTCCAGTCGTGAATCAGGAAAGAGGCGAAGGCGTACTGAACCATCTTGGGAAAGGGGGAGTGGAATGAAATTAAGTCTGTTTTCTCAACCAAGCTGTCTGCAAGCGATTTGAGCACCCCAGAACTCAGCATGTTCTTCTTGTATGCATCGGCAGCGATCCTCATGTCTCTCAGGTAGCAGCCTACAGAGTACTGCCCGTTGACGACGGCGGTTGTCCGTTCGATCGGCCGGAAAAAGTCCCTGTCGTCTACCGTGCCGAAACCAGTGAACTCAGGTTCGTAGACCATCAGGCGGGGGTCTTCCCTAAGAAGCAAGGCGACAGCTGCCGCCCCTTGGGTTGGCTCCCCAGACGAGTTCAACTCGTACTTAGCGATGTCGGTGCCCACAGCAATCGAACACCTAGATTTGCTCCAACCAGAGGCGATGTAGGCGAGACGATCAATCATAGCGTAGGTTGCCCCGACACAGGCAAACTTCGTCTCCGGGGCCCCTACGTGATCAAAGCTCCCACTTCCATATACTTGCTCAAGCATACCTTGGACGTAACACGATATTGGTTTGGCAGCGTCAGGTCCAGACTCAGTAGCCACATGCACAAAATCCACATCCCTAGGTTGGAGTTCATTCTTCTCCATAATCTCTAAGGCAGCCATCGCTGCCATTGTGGCGGCGTCCTCATGCGCGTCGGGGATGGACAGTTTCTCTATACCTAGGCCTTTCGTAATCTTGCTGGGGTCTATTCCGCGAGCCTTAGCCATGTCTTCCGCGTCTATGTAAATCTTGGGCACGTATGCGGCGATGTCATCTATGCCAACTTTTCTTTCCATAAGGCCCACCCCAGTCGAAGGCGACGAGGCGCTTTACACGTTACATGAATCCCGATATAATATTTTCGAGAGATTCGGCATTCTCTTCCCTTCCAGAACCCTCGAAGCGCGCTGCTTTTCCCCTAAGCTCGCGCCATTTGCCCTGAGCCTATCTCCGGCAGTCGCCGTTCTACTATGTTTGCTATAGGATTTTTCCGTTTTTCATCACTATCTGCCTGGTGTCCGGCAGTTCAATTGTTGCACTCGGATGAGTGACGAAGTCCCAGTGCATGCAGGATTTTGAGGTCCCTCCGTAGCCTAGATTGGAGCCGAAGGCGACATGGACAGAACCGCCTATCTTTTCGTCTGTCAGGATGTAGCCAATAGCCTTGTCGATCGCAGGGTTGCAGCCTATGCCCAGTTCGGCGATGTTTGTGGTTCTGATTTCCTTTTCCTTCCTGTCGATCTCTAGGCACCTTCTGAAGGAGTCGATCATCTGGTCGCCGTTGACCTTCGCGGTGCATTCGTCGAGAAGCAGTTTCCCATGCTCAAATTGCAGTGTAACATCTTTGATGATCTTATTCGTGAATCTGTCTATAGTTATGGGGCAGTGGAGGGTTCCTTCGCCGAAGGTTTCATAGGGCGCGACATAGACCTCTCCAGCTGGCAGGTTGTTGCCCAGATCACCCATGAGAATGTCTTGGTCGTCGACGACGCCGTCGTCCTCGTTTACGCGGCGTTCCTTAATCTTGCACGTGAAATCGCTCCCTTTTCTGTCGGTCACGTGAACAATGCCCGCTTCCCTTAGGCGTTGAGCCAGCTTAGAAGTGTTCTCTTTGAGGGTTGAGGCGGAAACCGTCATACCTCCAATGATCAACCTCTCAAGGTCGCCGTAGTCAAGCTTGTAGAAGCGTGCAGCCTCAGGCGTCGGCCACCCCACGTAAGTCCACTTCTTGCCTACACCTTCATCCTCGCCGTAGAGCACCTTCCTTACGGGGACATTTGCCTTGGTCCTGGCAGCTATTTTCTCCCTTGAAAACTTCGTCTGGATCTCCGGGTCTCTGAAAGGCTCAACCACAATGTGAGCGTCGCACTCTTTGATCGCTCCCAGATAGTGTCTGGGGGTTACCTCAAGAATCTCTGCGGAGACTTCCCCGTAAATCCGTTCAGAGTAGGCGTCGCTTGTCGCCATGATCAAGGGATGGGCACCCTTTCCGTAGCACAGGATCCCAACTTCCTCGAGAAGCTCTTGGGCGTGAGTTCCTCCCCGTATGATGACAGCTTCTCCAGTCTTAAGGTTCATGCCAGTCACAATGGCTTCGGCACATTTCACAATCTTGTCTCTCGTGATCATCCGGACATCACCATCTTAACATTCAACTAAAGACCTGTAGATGGATAAATGCTTGCTGGGTTTTGTGCTTTGAATGTACTGCACGAAAAGGTAGTGCTCATCCCAGCCTTAGGGTATAACCCACAGAGCTTTCTGCACTATCCGATGTTCCATTTCTTGATGGCGACGAACGACCTGATCAACTGGCGCCTCTTCTTTCCTAGGTATCTGGGTTCCATATCCTCTCATTCCCTCATGGTTCAGCCTCCTATCTCCGATTGTCTGACAATTGAGGAAGCCTTTGTCTAGACAAATCAACGGAGCCCGGCTGCCTTATGAGGAAAGATGATCGACCCTCAGATCATCCAATACAACAAAGATACACCGGGCATTAGAAGGAAGCTGTATGACTCACAAAAGCGCTAGTGATACATGAGTTTCTCTTCATACTTTCTCAGGTGCTCGGTGGCCTCATGAGTGTCCATGAAGAGCGAATCAACCCTTTGCACGTCGTCAACGGAGACGGATTCGCGCTTCATAACTTTCGCGTTCTGGGCAGCCAAGCTGAGAAGTTGCACGGCGTATCGAAGCGATGATTTGGCTCCTATGTCTGTGAGTTTCTCTAAGGCGTCGTTTTCCAGTGTGACTTTTTCTTCTCTCGCCCTGATTCGAAGGATTTCTCTGATGCTGTCTGCGTCGTAGTCATGCGTCGCTATGATGACAGACCTGTCGATCAGGTCCAATGGGAAGCCTAGGGGGCTTTTCACATCTGTTCCTCGGATCGTGGTGATTCCTCGATTAGTCGCCAAGATGATTATGGGAACTAGATCGCTCTCTAAGGCGCGGCCGAGGAAGCTGAATGCCTCTAAGTCTAGCAGGTGACTGTCGTCGACGAAGAGGACGCCTGGATGTATGAAAGCCTTGGCTTCGTCGACCAGCTTCTTCACGGACTCGTCTACCGCTGTCCTGATCTCTGTGTCGATTTCCTTGGTCTCTGCGCCTCCCATGAACATTGAGAAGAGGCCACCCCCCATCCGGTGACGTGCGTTAATCTCATCCATGTCTGACAAAGTAAGCGTATAGACGAATTCTTTCTCCTTCAGAACATCGCCTGAGGGCCGCGGAACCTTCTGGCTGGTGTCAACATCGTAGGTTTTCCCCTTGGAACTCTCGAGGCTCAATCCCAAGTTCGCAACTCTGCCGGTTTCAGCATCAATCTGGATGACGCTTCCCTCAGTTATTCCCTGCTGCATCAACTGCTGCGCAATAGATGCCCCCGCCTCGATAGTCTTCTCCTGTTTGCTGGTCTTCAAAGTTATCCGTACGCTTTCAGGAACCTTCTGGTAGGGGTTGTAGGGGTGAGGCGCAGTCTTTACGTCGATACCAGTCATCTCACCTTCATACACCTTTCGTATCTCATGAATCTCGACGCCTATGCATTTCCTGATAGCCTCAATCAGGATCTCGGTCTTCTTCCTTTCGCTGCTGTAGACCTCGCTCCCACTCATCTGGATGAAAGGCACGTTAGCTCCCAGTTCACGCGATATCCCCACAGCGATGGCCGTCTTGCCTGTACCGGGCGGACCAGCCAATATGACAGTTTTTCCGCTCATCTTCCCCTCTCTGATCATTTGAACCACTAGACCAGCCGCTTCGCGAGCCTTTTCCTGACCGACCATGCCATCTTTGACCTTCACTGCTTTGAGGTTCTCTTCTAGGCCTAGTCCCCGGATATGAGTATGAGCGCCAATCCTCTCAAAACGACTGGCGCCGGCAGGCACCTCTCTGATCTCAGCCATAAGTAGCCCCTACCTCAATGAAAAGAGGGCTTAGGGAAAAATAAAGATTGCTGGTGCTAGTACTCTGATTCGCCTTCTTCAGCGCCCTTCGGCAGCCCTTTTTGCTCCTTGGGTTTCGTAGCTGCTATGACATCGTCGATTCTCAGAATCATCGAGACAGCTTCTGTTGCAGACTTGATTGCCTGTTCCTTGACGCTTACAGGTTCAAGCACGCCTTGCTCACGCATGTCAGCCACTTTTCCCGAGAAGACGTCGACTCCCATGGAATGACCCTTGGGCTTCTCGTGTTCAGCTCTCAGATTGACTAGGATGTCGATCGCTTCCAGTCCAGCGTTCTCGGAGAGTGCCTTTGGAATAGACTCCATAGCTTCAGCGGAGGCCACGATCGCCAACTGCTCTCTTCCCCCAACCTTCGAGGAATAGGCACGGAGATCCTTCGCGATCTCTGCTTCAATAGCTCCGCCTCCAGCAACAACCTTGTTCTTCTCGATCACATCAGCAACTACCGACAGAGCATCCTTCATAGCTCTCTCGGCTTCATCAACCATCCTTTCAAGCCCCGCACGTATGAGCACTGAGACTGACCTTGGGTCTTTGCATCCCTCCACGAAGACCATCTTGTCGTCGCCAATCTTCCTTTCTTCCACAAGCCCCGCGTGGCCTACGTCTTTCTCTGAAATGTCCTCCAGGTTCGTGACGACCTTTCCTCCGGTCGCTCTTGAGAGTTTCTCCATGTCTGACTCCTTAGCCCTTCGAACGGCGAGTACCCCCTTCTTTGCCAAGAAGTGTTGAGCCATGTCGTCTATGCCTTTCTGGCAGATGAGCACGTTGGCACCGGTAGCAGCTATCTTGTCAACCATCTCCTTAAGCATCTTCGTCTCCTGATCAAGAAAAGCCTTCATCTGAGTTGGATCGCGTATTCTGATCTCAGCGCTGAACTCAGTCTTCTCAACTTCCAGCGCCGCATTCAACAAAGCGATTCTGGCTTTCTCGACACGTTTGGGCATGCCTGCGTGGACCACTTCCTTGTCGAGGATAACTCCTTTGACAAGCAACGTGTCAAGAAGGCTCTTGCCCGCTTTCTTTATGAGCTGTACGTTGTCAATGTCGGCCACCATTCTGTCGCCGCGCTTCTCGGCTATCTGTTTCACGGCGTCGATGGCTATCTCAGCCAAATGCTCCCTTGCAGTGCCTACAGCCTTGCTTCGCATCGAGGTGGTAGCTACATTCTTAAGGGTTTCTCTATCTTCCAGATCGACCGGAATGGAAACCTTGTCCAGCGTCTCAATCGCCTTCTGAGATGCTTTCCGATAGCCGCTGACTATGACTGTTGGGTGAATGTTTTGTTCCAGCATCTCCTCAGCCTTCTTCAGCAGCTCTCCGGCGAGAACAACCGCTGTGGTCGTGCCGTCGCCAACCATGTCGTCTTGGGTTTTGGCTACTTCAACCATCATTTTGGCCGCTGGGTGCTCGACATCGATCTCGTCCAGTATTGCGGCTCCGTCATTAGTTATGGTGATGTCGCCGAGACTATCGATGAGCATCTTGTCCATGCCTCTGGGTCCCAGCGTGGTTTTTATCGTCTCCGCAATGATTCTAGCAGCCATTATATTGTTTCTCTGGGCTTCTTTACCCCTGCTTCTAGAGGTTCCTTCTTTAAGAATGATCACGGGCTGTCCTTTCTGGGTCGTCAAGTAAGCCATTCTCTTACACTCCTTCTATGCTAGATGAGTTCTTCCAGACTCGTCAGATATAAGTTTTTTCGAAGCGGTGATTATAAACCTTACTGAAACCGTTAGCTCCTCAAGAATCAATATCAGAGATGAGGGATAGACCTTCGGTTCACAAGGCAATTTACCTGGCGTACGAGCAAAGATCAACTACGCTGGCAAGACTATAGGGGCGAGGGACACTTCCGTGCAGGGTGCATGTGGAGGGAAGCCTGGCTTGTTTGCTTCCGGCATATGTCTAAAGAGAGACGGTTGGATAGTCAGCGTGTACCGAGGCATGGGAGACCCCTACGGCACGATCAAGGTAAGAAAGGCGGAGAACTTGGCGGAAGACAGGGCAAGATGCCGCTGAGGGAATGAACCTTTCAGAGTCCCCGCCAAACCGTCGGTTAAGAATGGAACTGACAATAGCTTTGGACATGGCTAGCAATACTGCAAGCCTATCTTTGGCTGAGCAGCAAGATTGCCTGCGCCAAGTCACCATTCGTCTCCTCGAGGGCTGCCCTTGCCTGTTCCAAACTCACTTTCGCCTGCTGTGCGACCAGCTGTACATCTTCTTCGGGAACAGTTGTCTTCTTTTCCAATGGCTTCTCAGTTATTGTCCCGCCCGCAACTTGGAAAATTCTTTGACCTTGAACTTCGAGAGCCGCAACCTCTGGGTTTTCGATGGTTATGACTTTGTCTCTTGTTCTGAGGATTACCTCCTCGACCTCCATGGGGTTCATCCTCAGACCCATGCGCTGCATCATCCTCTTGGCTTCTCGAGGACTCACTCTGCGCAACCTACGCATCTCCTATTCATCTACTATCATTTCTTTCATGCTTTTTAGGTTTCTCAAGGCTTCCTCTGCGCACCCTGACCGCCACGCCTCTTTTGAACTCCTTCATCTCGTCGCCTGAAAGCATAGTCCTACCCACAGCAATCACCCTTTTGTTTTTGTCCAGAACAACCACCTCTTCCCCAGGCCGCAACTCCTCACCAACGTCAACAACGTGCCTCGCGAAAAGGTCGCCTCCCTTTTTCACGAAGTCTACTGCGTCTTCCTGGACCTGCACCCATGCCCGCGTAACGATCACGCCTTCCATGAGCCTCTTCCCACCATCAATCGCTAGCGAAAGAAGCCCGTCTCTAGGTCTCAGTGTCGCCAATAGCTTGCCCTCAAGGTAGATGTGCCTTATTTGCCCCGTCCTCTTCGAAAAGACGACCGTTATGTTGCCTGGAAAGAGATTCTCTCCTGCTCCTCTGCCAAACTGGTAGTCCGCCACTTTCCGAAGTTTCCCTAGGACGGTCAGGCCTGCGTCAGACATTGAGCGGAGTCCCATTGTGCCGGCCTTCAACTTACGACTCGACATCTTGTTACCCTTCAGAAACCTTCCTCTGGGCTATTAAGACTATCATAAGGCGGACGACCTAGGCTTGCCTAGAGCTCCAGCGTCACGCTTAAGTTCGGCGCAAGGAAATATAACTTCGGGGTCGCGGTCTTGCAGTGTGAGGTCTGCGGCAGTCACATCGTCGGAAAACCAGAAAGGGTGATCATTGAAGGAGCCAAAATGTTGACTTGCGCGAAATGCGCCGAACTGGGTTCGGGCTTCTGGGAACCTGAGTCCAAGGGTCCCAAACATCCCACAAAAGGAGGACTGAAAGCCACCTCGGCAAGCCTCCCAGCAAAGAGAAAGGCTTCAGCAAGCGTCTCCGAGGATCTAGCGGTAGTTGAGAATTTCGGGATGCTTGTGAGGCGAGCGAGGGAGAGGCTGGGTTTGAGTCATGAAGACCTTGGTAGAAAGATCGGTGAAAAGGCCTCTGTAATCAGCAAGATAGAAAGCGAAAAGATGGCGCCAGATCAGAAACTTTCAGCCAAACTGCAACACGTGCTTAGAGTCAGACTGGTTGAACCACTTCCGGAGCAGAGAACGGACCTCCCGTCTTCTGTACCAAGTAAAGGCGTTACGTTGGGTGACGTGGTTGTCTTGAGGAGCCGAGGCAAAAAGGAGGCACCTGAAGAACGAGGGCAGTCATAGTCAACCGTAGAGATCATGATGAACGGTCAAACATGGATGAGCTTAGGAGCCTTGCCGAAGCCGCCGGTTATGAGGTCGTAGGGGCAGTCGAGCAGGTCAGGCGTCCACACCCCCGTTACTACATAGGCAGCGGGAAGGCTAAGGAACTGGCTGAGACCGCTGCCAAACTCGAGGCTGAAAAGATCATCGTCGGCAGCGAACTGAAGACCGTCCAAGTCTACAACCTCGCAAAGCTAACCAGGCTAGAAGTAGTCGACCGCTCACATCTGATTCTTGAGATTTTCGTCCGGAGGGCCTCCACAAAAGAGGCTAAGCTACAGATAGATCTAGCCAGACTGCAATATGAGCTGGCTCACGCAAAGGAAAAGGTAAGGTTGGCAAGGACCGGTGAACAGCCCGGGTTTCTTGGTTTGGGCAGATACGAAGTTGATGTCTACTATGAAAGTGTGAGCCGGCAAGTCCACAGCATCCAAGAGAAGCTGAAGAGGATAAGAAAGACAAGGGAACTGCACCGGGAACGCAGACGCAAGCTAGGTTTCCCCATGGCTTCATTGGCGGGCTACACGAACTCGGGCAAGAGCACGCTTTTCAATGCCCTTGCCGAGGAGAATGTCCCCGCGGACCCAAGGCTGTTCACAACTCTGTCTACGACAACCCGGGCGATCAGCCTTCCCAGAGACCAAGCCCTTCTGACGGATACGGTTGGTTTTATCGACAAGCTGCCCCTGACGCTTATAGAGGCGTTCCGCTCAACCCTAGAGGAGACCATCTTCTCTGACCTGATTCTTCTCGTAGTCGACATAAGCGAGCCTCCTGATGAAGTTGAAAGGAAACTGGAGTGCTCGCTCAACGTCATCCGTGAGATAGGAGCCGGCGAAATCCCGATAGTAACCGTGCTCAACAAGACTGACTTGATCTCCAATCAAGAACTGCAGAAGAAAACGGAGGCTTTGCAGAAATACTCGCTGAATGCCGTAGCCATCTCTGCCTTGAATAAGACGAATCTGAAGCAGTTGGAGGCGGAGATAGCCAAGCATCTTACTGCTCATGTTCGGTCCTCCTTCACAATACAGATGAAGGGGGAATCCCAATCCTTTCTTTCCTGGGTCTTTGATCACGCCGATGTGCAGAAGGTTGCGTATGAAGATGATTCCGTGAACGTGTCCTTCGGCGCTTCGCCTAACATTGTAGACAAGATCAGAGATCAGGTGGAGAAGATGGGAGGGATCTTCAGACATGAAGAAGTGGAAGGTCTACGTCCTAAGGTTGAACCATAGGCCTAGTCGCGACAAGAGAGTCACCACTCATCTCCTTCTTGCAGCAAGAGCCTTCGGGGCTGACGGAGCCTTTTATGGCGGCCTGAGGGATGGGAAAGTCGAGAGAAGCGTCGAGAATGTAAGCGAGTCTTGGGGTGGTTCTTTCGAAGCTCAGTATGTGCAGAACTGGAGCAGAACCATAAGTCAGTGGAAGGAAAGAGGCGGCGAGGTCATCCACCTAACAATGTACGGCCTGTCCGTCCAAGACACGATTGATCGGATAAGAGCCTCGCCGAAGGACAAACTCGTTGTGGTCGGCGGCGCCAAGGTGCCCGGCGAGGTGTACAGATTAGCCGACTGGAACACTTCGGTGACCTCTCAACCCCACTCTGAGGTAAGCGCCTTGAGCATCTTTCTACATGAACTGTTTGAGGGCAAAGAGCTCTCTCTGTCTTTCGAAAAAGCTGAGGTAAGGGTTGTGCCTCAAGCCAAGGGTAAGAAGATTGTGAGGACTGAATCCTAGGCGCCCATGTAACCCCCGTCTTTGTAGCGATTGATTTAAGTTCCAAGAGCCCGTTATATATAGGTGGGTTTGCGGTGGTCTTGGTGGCCCTTGTGAACTATGACACTCTTATGAAGGTTGCCGGCATTCTTGGGGGCGAAGAGGCTGTCAAGATAGTTGAGATACTTAGCCAGGTGGACGAAGTCACTGACGAAGAAATCGTAGCCAAAAGCAACATCAGATTAAACAATGTTCGCAAGATCCTCTACAGATTTTACGACCACTCTATCGTAGCCCTGAGGAGAACTCGGGACAAAAACACAGGATGGTTCATCTTTCACTGGAGACTTCAGCCAGACCAGATTGACGGATTCTTGACCAACCAGAAGAAACATATCCTCGCAAAACTCCAGACAAGACTGGATTATGAGAAGAACCATGACTTCTACTATTGTTATTCCCCAGGGTGCGGTCGGCTCCCTTTCGAAGAAGCAACAGAATACGTTTTCCGATGCCCAAAATGTGACAAGCCTCTAATGCACTTTGACAATGGCAGGATTGTTGAGTTTCTTTCTAAGAAAGTTGACCAGTTGAGGAGCGAGTTAAGTGAGTGAGCAACTCCCCTCACCCGACGAAGCCTTGAAGATTCTGAAAGAGAGCGGCTGTTCCCCCCGCGTGGTGGAACACTGCAAAGCCGTGGCTGAACTTGCCTTACGCATCGCCGATAGATGCGTGAGAAACGGGGCGAAAATAGACATAGAACTGATCCGGATTGGGGGCCTTTTGCATGACATAGGTCGATCCAAGACGCACAGTGTCCACCACGCAGTTGCTGGTTCGGAGATCGCTCGGTCATTCAATCTTCCTTCCTCAGTTGTATCGATAATTGAACGGCACGTCGGCGGCGGCATAGCTGCTGAAGAGGCGGCTGAGCTGGGTTGGCCTAAGGGGATATATGCACCGCAGACACTTGAAGAAAAGATCGTCACGTACGCGGACAAGCTGATAGAAGAGGCCAAAACCGTGCCCATTGAAAGGACTGTTCAGAAACTTGGGGAGCAGTTAGGCGCCGATCACCCGGCTCTTAGAAGGGTAATGAACCTTCACCAAGAAATGTCCCGTTTCTGCCCAAAAGCCAGCAACTGATTGCGCCCTTCAGATTCAAGATACTTAGCAAGACCCTAAGCGGGTAGAGGGACCAAAAATCCTAGCCTTTCCTGCGCCAAGTCATAATAGGAAAAACTCTGAGACAGCTGAAACAAAAGTTTAAAAGTGGTTGAGTAACTCATATCTCATGAGGAGGAAAGAGGTCGTGGCTGCTTTGGAGAGAAGGTCTGCAATGCTGGTCAAGGATGTCATGACCAGTCCAGTGATAACGGTTCGCGAAGACGATCCAGCCAACAGAGTTGCTCAGTTGATGGTTGAACATAACATCGGCTGTGTCATAGTAAGCGGCGGAAAAGGCAAGCCCATCGGCATGATCACTGAGAGAGATCTGGCAGAGAGAGTTGTGGCTAAGAACCTCCAACCAAGCAAGGTGACAGCTAAAGAAGTCATGAGCAGCCCGCTGGTCACGATAGATTCAGACGGCACCATAACAGATGCGGCAAGAAGAATGAGCCTCCAGAATATCCGCAGATTGGCTGTCATGCACAAGGGGGATTTAGCCGGGATAATCTCAAGTAAGGACATCTTGGCAGTGACACCGGAACTCATAGAGACAATACAGGAAAAGGCCCGTATAGAAAACCAGATTGCTGCTGGAGAGGTTGAAGAGTCTTCTCCCCAAGCGGGATATTGTGATAGCTGTGGAAGATGGTCGGACAGTCTGAAAGAGGCTGAAGGCAGCTTCCTATGCGAAGAATGCCGCCTTGAACTGACGGGTTCTGAATACTAACTATGTTTGTGTTTTCCTATCAACGACTATAGGCAATGCCCTCAAGTCGATATCATTTTCGTCGAATTTATCTAGCTAGCCAACATAAAGTATCTGGGCGAAGAGACGGTTGCCAGTCGACCTCGTCCTGAAGAATGCAAAGATTTGCACGAGCACAGAAGTGTTTCGCGCAGGATTGGCAATCGATGGCGACAGAATCGCCAGGATAGCCAAGGAGCCAAACTTGCCTCCGGCTTCTGAAGAAATGAACCTGAGCGGTCTCACCGTCCTGCCGGGGTTAATAGATGCACATGTTCACCTGAGAGATCAGAAGCTGGAGTATAAGGAGGATTTCTACACAGGGACCGCTGCAGCAGCCAATGGAGGCGTAACGCTCGTTATTGATATGCCGAACAATGTGCCTGTGACAATGGATGCAAAAAGCCTGAGAGAACGTATGAGCATCGCATCTAGAAGATCGATTGTGAACGTAGCCTTCTACTCCGCATTCCCATCTCGTGTGCGGGAGATGCGAGATATAGTCCAAGAAGGCGCAAAGGCATTCAAACTGTACATGTCTGAGAAGATTGGAGGCTTGGACCCAGATGACGAAGGAACCTTGGTTGAAGCCTTCAGAGAAGCTGCAAATCTGAACGTTCCAGTGTCGGTCCATGCTGAAGACCGGCGGCTTTTGAAACAAGCACTAACGCAGGTCAGAGAAGCTAATCGCAACGATGTTAACGCCTATGTCAGCGTGCATTCTACGGATGCCGAGGTGAAAGCGATCACCCGCGTCATGGATTTAGTGAAGAAAAGTCATGCGTGTACACATGTCTGTCATGTTAGCTCAGGCAAGGGAATGAAAACCGTCGAGTCGGCCAAGCTGGCTGGGCTCCCGGTCACGTGCGAGGTGACCCCTCATCATCTGCTTCTCTCCTCGCGCGATCTCAAAGATCTAGGCCCCGTTGCTTTGACCAATCCTCCTCTGAGATCTATTGAAGATATGCGTAGTCTTTGGTCTTCTCTGCGCTGTGGTATCGTCGACATTTTGGCTTCCGATCACGCCCCCCACTCCAGACAAGAGAAAGAAGGACCTTCCTTCTGGAATATCTCGCCCGGCATCGCTGGCGTAGAGGCATTGCTCCCCCTTATGTTAACACAGGTCAGCAAAGGTCATTTGCCACTCTCGACGCTTGTGCGGATAACGTCCGAAAGGCCTGCTGAGATATTCCGAATAGCCAATAGAGGCGTTTTGAAGGAAGGCAACTACGCCGACCTTGTGGTCGTTGACTTGAGGAAAAAGTGGAGAATCGATTCCTCAATTTTCCAGTCTAAAGAGAAGTTCTCTCCTTTTGACGGTTGGCAAGTGAAAGGCAAACCTGTGAAAACCTTTGTTAACGGACGTTTGGTGATGGACGAAGGGGAAATAGTCGGGGAACCTGGGGACGGACGCATAATACGATAGGAGAACGGCAAGCTTTGAGGTTCATTGCTGATGGTATGCTTGGAAAACTGACCCGTTGGCTCAGGATGTTGGGGTGCGATGTCACGTACTTCAACGACTTGGAGGACAACAGTCTCATAAAGCTGGCAATAGAAGAAGAACGCATTCTCCTAACGCGTGATACTCAGCTATACCGGAGGGCTTCGGTCAAGGGCGCGAAAGCCTTCCTTGTGCAGGGTCGAATTGAGACTGAGAGGCTTGCGGAGTTAGCTCAACGGTTCGGCTTCAAACTTGAGGTAGACATTGAAGTTTCACGCTGTCCCAAGTGCAATGCTGGGATAAACCCGGTTTCCAAGGATGAGATCAGGGACAGAGTTCCTCCCTCAACCTCACGATTCTACGATGACTTCTGGATCTGCCCGGATTGTGGTCATATCTACTGGCAAGGAAGTCACTGGAGGAAAATCCACCGAACACTGTCTCAAGCCAAAGAGATCATGGAAAAATCGATCAAACCAAAGCAGGAAGCTGGTCCTAGCTCCTCCTAGGTTAACTCCACCATGTCTGAGGTGACAAGCCTCACCCCGCCGAGTTTCCGGCTTCTGAGCGCCTTGTCCAGATTAAGGACCCCTTCGAAAGAGTTCGGAGCTATCAGGGGGCACACGACCACATCTGCGCAAGGTTTTGTCTCAGCAATCTTCTCTGCAACTACTATGTGAGGGATTCTGCTTCCCTTACCGTATTTTCCGGCTAGCTCCTTGTAGACTCCTTCAACATGGACACAGGAGCCGTAGATGAGTTCGGGAGGGCAGATGAAATACTTGAAGTCCTGTACGATTCTGCTCTTCAACTTCTTCTTGAGGGACTTGATGGCGATTTTTTCGATGAACGTTTTCTCAGATATCCTGCGATCGGCATAGCTTAGAATCAGCTTGCTTAGAGCGGAGGCGGCATTGCCAAAGATAAGATCCTGCCTGTTTATTTGGCTGCCCTCATGGTTGTACTCACCGACCCAGATTCCTTCCTTCTTTTCTCTTGCGATGGGGCGGATGATGAAACCTCTGGACTTCTGGAGGGTTCTTTCGAGCAGCCATTCAGCATCGTCCACAAGATTGTTGTAGCCTCTGAAGTTCTGATAGGTCGAGATACCCTGGTCTCTGTCAAAAACGATTACGGTATCTTTCAGCCTCAAGCCTTTCTCCGGCAACTTCAGTTCCGTCAATGGATATTCACCAGTCATATTAACTTTTGCCCAAGTCACGCCCCAAAAGCCACTTCCGCCACGTCTCAACTCAAATTTTCAGTAAGGTTTATATTTCGTATAGGATTCTAGTGATGCAACATAACCAGAGGATTTGTGAAATTGTGGTCAAAAGGTAGAGGCTACGCCACGACTCCAAATCCTCCAAACTGCAGCGCGACACTATACCCCCCGCCGTGCAGAAAAAGACTGCTAAGGAGAGTCTTGAAGTAAACGAGCTCACAGAAGAGAGAACTGATTGGTCCTCCTAAGCTTACGCGTTTCGAGAAAGCTCGCATAGTAGGAGCTAGAGCCCTTCAGATCTCCATGGGGGCACCCATACTTATCACGCCCTCCAAGCCCTCGTCCAGCCCTATAGAGATAGCTGTTGAAGAACTGACACAGGGCGTACTGCCGATGACCATCCGCAGAACTCTGCCAGATGGGGGAACCTACCAAGACATACCTATAAAATGGCTGCTGTAGGCTTGTCTTTGACCTCGCCGCATGTTCTTCGGAAAGGCATCCACTTCCTGAAAAAAGAATCGCAGCCCACTTTTGCGAGAAGCCAGAAGGCAAGCAGGTCTGAAAACGGGTCAGGACATATCAACAGAACGACTGCAGATGCCACAACTGCATATCTCAAAACTCGCTTACGCGAAAACTGGTTCATTCCAAGCAAATTTGGTCCCGTGAGAACATGGGACCCTCAGTCCCTATAGCGATTATGAAAGTGCAACAAGTATTGCGAAGACAATTTTCCGATCCAGATTGGTAGCACTAACGGATTTGGACGAGGGCGTTGCGAAAGGCGCTGGATGGATCTTCTCTCACAGCACTCTCAAGTGGAAAATAGCTTTGAAACCTTGTCCGAAAAGAACAGCAACTTTACGGGTGTTCAAGGTTTCGTTCGAGTTCCCCTACGGCTTTTACTGGGTCTGTGTTCTGGGTGATGAAGGAACCCACCACCGCTATTTCTGCTCCGGCCTTCTTGGCTATGGCTATCGTCTGGGGGTTCATTCCGCCGTCAACTTCTAAGATCTTCCTCGGGAACTTCTGAGCGAAATAGGCAATTCGTCTTGTGGCTTCTGCGCTGTATTTCTGCCCTCCTTCCCCCATAGGTACAGACATTAGCAGAACTGTGTCCGCTGATTCCACGATCTTTCTCGTAAGAATTCCTCTGGGAGTTGGAAGGTCTAGGCAGATTCCAGCTGCATAGCCGTGTTCCTTCAGAAGTCTTAGAGCTTCAATGGTTTCTTGTTCTGAGCTGAAGGATTCGCATTGTATGAAGATAGTCGTTTCTGCTCGATTTTCTCTCGCTATGAATTCATTGATCTTCTCAATGAGGGAAATAGGGTCGCTGACCATCAGGTGGATAGCCAGCTGCGTTTTGCCGTGAAGCCCTTCGTGTAGGCACTTTATTAGCTCAACCGGGAACCTTGTCTTGCTAGGTATCATCGGTGGCCTCATGACATCTATGTGCACTCGACGAATCTTGCCAGTCTGGATCAGCCTTGTTATCTGGGAAAATGCCTCTGACTCTTCAATACTGCCCGTGTGCTCGGAGAGGTCAGGCTCGTACTCTAAGATCGACAGAGAGATCATCATTTCTTTACAGTACTAGAAGGGTTGAAGGTGCAGATAACATTTATAACTTGGCGAGGAAGGTTACAGTATGGTTCGGCCTGAGTTTTTCGTCGGAATCGACAATGGTACACAGAGCACCAAGACCATCATCGTCAACGGCGAGACAGGCCAAGTCGTCGGAAAAGCAACAAGAGCCTACGGCATCATAGAGGGGCTCCCGCCCGGCTACAAGGAGCAGGATCCCGCAGTCTGGATTGACGCCCTGCACGAGATTATCTCAGAAGCGTTGAAAGAAGCGAGGATTGATCCTAAGGGCATTAGAGCCATCGGCGTCTCGGGTCAACAGCACGGGTTAGTTCCTCTCGATGAGCGGGGAGATGTTGTCAGACCCGTTAAGCTTTGGAATGACACAAGCACGATCAAAGAATGCGAGATTCTAACCCGTAAGCTTGGAGGAAAGAAGAAGGTCATAGAGCTTCTGGGCCTTAAGATTCCACCGGGCTTCACCGCTTCAAAGGTTCTCTGGCTCAAACGAAATGAGCCCCAGAACTACAGGAGGCTTAAGACGATTCTTTTGCCACACGACTACCTGAACTTCTACTTAACAGGAAAGAGGATCATGGAGTATGGCGACGCCTCAGGAACAGCCTTGATGAACATCCGAACTAGAACATGGAGCAAGAAGACCTTAGAAGTCATCGACCCCTATCTGGAAAGTAAGCTTCCCCCACTGCAGAGCTCAGACAAGCCCGCTGGCGCGATTCGAAGAGATATCGCCGAGAAGTTTGGGTTTGGTGAAGATGTTCTCGTAAGCGCCGGCGGAGGAGACAACATGATGGGCGCCATAGGAACCGGAAACACCCGTAAAGGAACAGTCACCGCAAGCTTCGGCACCTCAGGCACCATTTACGCATACTCTGATGTTCCTGTTGTTGATCCCGAAGGTGAGATCGCCGCCTTCTGCGATTCCACCAACGCTTGGCTTCCTCTTCTCTGCACGATGAATGTCACTGTTGCCACCGAATTCGTGAGAAACCTGTTCAACCTGTCGCACGGTGAGTTGGCGGAAGTCGTTGATGAGGCACCCGTGGGATCAGATGGTCTGGTTCTTCTTCCCTACTTTGAGGGTGAAAGAACACCCAACGTTCCGGACGGAACAGGCGTCCTCTATGGGCTGAACAGCCGGACCTTCCAGAAGTCACGTTTTGCTCGAGCTGCTATGGAGGGCGTGACCATGGGGATGAACTACGGCCTAAACAGGATGAAGGAGCTGGGCATCAAACCTAGACAGATAAGGCTCACGGGCGGCGGATCGAAGAATCGGGCTTGGCGGCAGATAGCAGCCGACATATTCGACACAGAGGTTGTCTGCCTAAAGATAGATGAGGGCGCAGCCTACGGAGCGGCTTTACAGGCTCTCTGGACCTATCGCAACCACGTTGGACAGAAAACCACCATTCAAGAGGTAACTGACCGCTATGTCGAGGTTGACGAGAAGACCCAAGCCTCACCAAAACCCTCCAACGTCGAAGTATACACGGAGCTCCAGAAGATCCAAGACAAACTCAGCCTAAGCCTCAGAGGAGCCTTCAGCAGGCACAGAGAATACCTGAACCGGTATCTGTCCCAATAAAGGCTGTCACGACTCAATGTGTGGTAAGGTAGCAAGAAATGCGGAATACGAGACGGAGGAAGACCCGTGTGGAGCCAGTAAAGCTGCTAGTAGTCTATGATAGTTTGACGGGAAACGTTGAGACCATGGCTAAGGCAGTTGCGGAGGGAGCCCGTGAAGCCGGGGGACTGGTCACTTTGAAGAGGGTCGACGAAGTTGAGGTTGAGGAGATCCCTTCATTCGACGCATTCGCATTTGGCTCGCCGACGCATTGCGGCACGATGACTGCAAGAATGAATGACTTCTTCAACCAGAAAATGATCAAGCACTGGGGCAAACTCAGATACAAAGTTGCAGCTGCATTCGCCTCGTCTGGCGGGTTGGGAGGAGGCAGCGAGATGATGCTTCTGTCGATTATCTCTGTGATCATAAACTTTGGCATGATGACATTCGGCGTACCGGATTACGTTTCCCCAGGCGTAACACTTCACTACGGTGCCATTGCTATAGGCGAACCCGACAAGAACTCGCTCGAAGCGTGCAAGCTACTCGGAAAAAGATTGATTGAACACGCTGAAGTGCTCAAAGGCGGCCTACGTAAATAACCGTCCCATGCTTTTGGTTGGACCGAACCGGAAAAAACGTGAGGAAACCGTTTTATAATCCCTCAATAGAGTTTTTGCCATTACCAGAGGAGCTTGTTGAGATGCAGAGGTTGAACATAGCTCTCGTAGGCTGCGGGGGCATAGCTGACGCCCACGTGGAAGGCTACAAGGATCTGCACACCCGAGGCCTAGAAGTCTTCGAGGTGAAGGCAGCTTGCGATGTCTACGAGGAGAATGCCAAGGCAAAGGCCAAAGCCATCAGTGCCTTTCAAGAGTCCAAGCCACTGGTTTTCACGGATCTTGAGAATATGCTCGAAGAGGTCAGTTTGGACGCCGTGGATCTGTGTCTGCCTCACAATGTTCACCACACAGTGGCTTGCCAATGCCTGGAGGAGGGGCTTCATGTCATCATAGAGAAGCCTTTGGGGATAACCATGAGAGCCGCAAAGCTCACAGTAGACAAGGTCACGAAGAGCGGAAAGACCTTGGCGGTTGCGGAAAACTACAGAAGAGAGCCGAAGGAGAGGGCTTTCTGGTGGGCAGTGCAACAGGATCTCATTGGCGATCCGCGCATGGTTATCTGGGCGGCATCTCACTGGGGGCCTAAGCCTTGGGGTTGGAGGGAGGACAAGCTCGTGGCCGGCGGAAGTTGGGTCTTCGATGGCGGCGTTCACTGGGCTGACCTGGATCGTTACCAGTTGGGCAGAGAAGCCGTCGAGGTTTCCGCCATGAGCCATACTTTCGATCCAGTTAAAGAAGGCGTGAAAGTGACGGTAGACGACATGACGATGGCAATAGTCCGATACGAGGGAAACGTTTTCTCGCAGTGGCTCTGGACAAGGGCCGGACCAGCTAAGACTCTATACCTGCACATTTTGTACGGGTCCAAAGGTGCTCTTACCAGTGAGGGTTTGCACATCCAGAAGGATGGTGACAAGGTTGATGTCCAACCGATGGAGGCTCTTGTGGATAGTATGATGCAGAAGCTTAACCCCGAAATTGTCGAGCGGTTCTTCCCGAAGGGCTCAACGAACAGCATCGCCATAGAGCTCTACGACTTCTACGAGTCTGTGATGAACAAAAGGGAACCCGAAGTGGACGCGTGGGAAGGATACAGAGACATGGCTATTCCACTCGGCTTCTACGAGTCAGCCAGACTGGGCAGAAGTGTCAAGGTCAAAGACATCGAAGAACTCCGGTTGGAAGATTACCAGCGCGAAATAAACGAGAAACTGGGCGTATGACTGGGAATACCATCGAGCGTTGACCCATCTCCTGTTAGAAAGCATTTTTAACCAACCGCTGCCCACACTTTAGACGACAACGGATGAAGAGAAGCCTACATAGAGAGATCATAAACCATCTGATGCAGCTGCCAGATCCCTCAGAAATGGACGTTAACCGAGTCAAAACAAGGATCTCCGAGAAATACGGGCTGATTCAAGTCCCGCCCAACTCAGAAATCATCCATCACCTCAGGCCTAAGGAAAGGGGTAAGCTGCTCAAAGTCTTGAGAAGGAAGACTGTCCGAACAGCCTCAGGCGTGACTGTTGTAGCAGTGATGACGAAGCCTTGGCCTTGCCCACAAGGGGAACCCTGTGCCTACTGCCCCGGCGGCCCCTCGAAGGGCGTCCCTCAGAGCTACACTGGGCTGGAGCCAGCCTCGATGAGGGGTGCTCAGAACAACTACGACCCGTACCGCCAGGTGGAAAGCCGGATAGCCCAGTATGAGGCAATCGGGCATGTCGTGGACAAGGTTGAGCTCATCGTTATGGGTGGAACCTTTCCGAGCACGCCTGCGGAGTATCAGGAATACTTCATGAAGGGATGTTTGGACGCAATTACGGGTTCCGCTTCCGGATCGCTTGAGGAAGCTAAGAAACTGTCGAAAACGAGTCGGATTAGAAACGTTGGCATTACTGTTGAGACTCGTCCAGACTGGGCGAAGGAGACCCATGCTGACCGAATGTTGTCCTTGGGTGTCACTCGTGTGGAATTGGGCGTGCAAAACGTGTTTGACGACATATATCAGACAGTGAAACGAGGCCACACTGTGAACGATGTTACAGAGGCTACGCGGGTCATCAAGGACTCTGGGCTCAAAGTTGCCTATCACATGATGCCTGGCCTTCCTGGTTCAGACTTTGATCGCGACCTTGAAGGCTTCAGAAGAGTTCTCTCTGATCCGCGGTTTAAGCCCGATATGCTCAAGATTTACCCTTGCCTCGTGATAGAGGGCACAAAGGTTCACGAATGGTGGAGACGAGGAATCTATCAGCCTATCACAACCGAGAAGGCAGTCGAGCTCATAGCCGAGGTTAAGAAGATCATTCCAGAATGGGTCAGGGTCATGCGTGTCCAGCGCGACATCCCAGCCTACTTGATTGAAGCAGGCGTAGCCCAGAGTAACTTGAGAGAACTAGTTTTCGGGAGACTTAAGGAACAGAACTTGAGATGCAGGTGCATCAGGTGCCGCGAGGCGGGTCACAGGTGGCTGAAAGACGGCGTGAAACCAGAGCCTCAGAACATTACGATACTAACCCAAAAGTATGAAGCCTCAGAAGGGACTGAGTTCTTCCTTTCAGTTGAGGATTGTGTCCGCGATGTGCTGATTGGCTATCTGAGGCTGAGGCTTCCCTCGGATAAAGCTCATAGGCCCGAATTCTCTGGTGGGAAAGTGTCGCTGGTACGGGAGCTGCATGTCCTAGGTCCTCTTGTTCCGGTTGGCAAACATTTCAAAGAGGCTTATCAGCACAGGGGCTATGGCAGACTTCTTCTCGAGAAAGCTGAGGAGGTCAGTCGTGAACGTGGGGCAGAGAAGATTCTTGTTACCAGTGCATTGGGGACTAAGCTCTACTACAAGCGTCTCGGCTACAGCTGTGATGGTCCATACGTGAGCAAGAGGCTGTAGAGGGCGATTCTAATCCCAAGATCCAGACAAGTTAACAGCTACCAACATTAGTGTCGGTATCGACAGAGGATAATTTCATTGTGCTTTTCTACTTGCTCGATAGGCATGTAGATTGCTGAATTGTAGGTCAAAGCAGTTAATTAACATCCTCTGAAAGGAGTTTCTTTGCTTCTTCTGTGTATTCGATAACGCCTAGTTGTTTGAGGAAATCCAGCATGTCACGGACTGACTTTCTCTCCACAACCTTGCCATCAACTATGCGCCAGATGCCAACACCTGTATATGTTACCTTCTTGCCCGTAGGGGCTAACGTTATGCCAAATAAGTTCCATTCACCCGTGTTTGTACCCGTAAGTTTGAAATGAACCCAAACCTTGTCCCCTTCAGCGACTATATCCTCAATAGTCTCATGGTAGTCAGGAAAGCCTTTGATGAAGTCAGTCTCGAATTTTTTGAAACTTTCCAGACCTCGAAGCTCAAAAGGCGTGTTACGTTCGTCAACAAAATCGGGTGCAATGAACTTGTCCCATAAGTTTACGTTATGCTTATTGAAGACTTCAACCAAACTGCGAATAGTAGCCTTGTTCGCCTCTAATGACATGATACATCACCTCTATGATCAAGGATTATTTTCTTTTCTGACACTTAACAGTTGTCAATTTCGTGTGAGCATCTATTTCCCCAAAATACTCTTCAAGTTCTCTAGCGATTTCTCGGCTTCCTTTTCGAGCATACCCCTACCAAATCCACCGAGGAGCTTGCCAAGAATCCCCCAAGGCAGTTCGTAGGTCATCACATATGCGAATCTGGTTCCCTCCTCAAAGGGTTCCAAGATATAAGTTACAACTGTGTTGTTGGCTCTTTTTCCTAACATGCGAAATGTAATCTTCTTGTTTTCAACACTCTCTGTAATTTCAAAATCAATTGCTCCCGCTACTCTGATATTTGTGTGAGAAGATGCACCAACCCTATACTTGTCTTCGGGATTACGCACCTCAGAAGTATATTTCACGTTCCCATATTCTTCATTCCATTCTGGAAGCCTGTCCAAAGCAAGCATTTCCCAGACTTTCTCAGGTGACGTCTTGATTTCAATTGACTTTTCTATCCTGCCCAAAATGTCACCTCCCTCTACAATCATATATCCCTATATCAATTCCGCCTACTCCCTTCACTATCAATCCTAGTTATCTCTCTTTCGACACTTAGCGGTTTTTTGGGTTATCTCCATCTTACTCACGCATCGATTGGGTCTATGCTATCTCGCTCCTGAGGATGATAGAGCCATACTGCCATCCGGAAGCTTAGCGCCCCCTCAGCACTCATCTCCACACGTCACGGTCTAGCCCTTTCACTCTTCGCTTCAGGGGGGTTTGGGTTATGATTCAGGGAGACAATCTTAATATTCGAAAAGGACATGTTGATGGTTGATCAAACTCATATACGTCGCAGGTGGTTTCGGACACAATGACCGTAGACAAGTATGAGAAGGTCAGCGAGCTGGCGCGTCGGCGAGGATTCTTCTGGCCCGCATACGAGATATACGGCGGGGTAAGCGGCTTCATAAACTGGGGTCCTCTGGGCTCTGTTATGAAAAGGAAGATCGAAGACAAGTGGAGGGAAACATTCCTTCAGCGCCTAGGACTCTACGAGCTCGAGTCGCCCATAATCACTCCGGAGAGAGTCTTTAAGGCCTCAGGTCATGTCACACATTTCAAAGAGCCTATGGTCGAATGCCCGAAATGCAAGAGGAGGTTCAGAGCTGATCATCTGCTTCAAGAGCTCGCGAGGATAAGCTCGCAAGAGACCGACAAAATGAGCCTAGATGAGGTGAAAGAGGCCATCAAGAAACGGGAGATCAAATGCCCAGAGTGCGGTGGAACCTTCTCGCCGCCAGTGTATTTTCACACAATGTTCAAGACAACGATCGGTCCGTACTCCGAAGCCGTCGGCTACGGTCGCCCCGAGGCCGCTCAGGGAGTCTTCGTAGAGTTCAGACGACTGTACGAACAATCTCGCGAAAGGCTGCCCATAGGCTTTGCCACGATCGGCCATGCCTTGAGAAACGAGATTTCGCCGCGACAGGGACCCATAAGGCTCAGAGAGTTCACAATAATGGACCTTGAGTTCTTTATTGACCCTAAGAACGCTCAATGCCCGCTCTTGGACGAGGTCGCGGATGACGTGCTGAGGCTTCTGCTGGTTGAGAATAGGCTGAAGGATGTCGAATCTCCCGTGGAGGTCACTGTGCGGGATTCGTTGGCTAGAGGCTACATAAGAACTGAGTGGCAAGCTTTCTTCATGGCTTTGGCGAAGCGTTTCCTCGTGGACTTAGGGGTTCCAGAGGAGAAGCAATGGTTCATTGAGAAGTTCGAATGGGAGAGGGCTCACTACTCGGTTCAAGGCTTCGACCAAGAAGTCTATCTTGACCGATGGGGTTGGATCGAGGTTGCAGGCTTCAACTACAGAACTGATTACGACTTGAAAGGGCATATGGAAGAAAGCGGCGTTGACATGAGGGTCTTCAAAGCGAACGGAAGGAAGACCGTAAGAACAGAGACCCTCGTCAAACCAGTGACCGC
>CAYRBK010000018.1:29351-31580 GCA_964422605.1 uncultured Candidatus Bathyarchaeia archaeon
AAGCGAACGGAAGGAAGACCGTAAGAACAGAGACCCTCGTCAAACCAGTGACCGCAAGGATCGGGCCAACTTTCAAGAACGAAACGTCAAGAGTCATCGACCTGCTCTCCAAGATTGCTGCGCAGGACCTTGAGGAAGCCTTCAAGAAACAGGGCTTCTGCGAGGTCGAGGGCTTCAGAATATTGCCTGGACACGTTGACCTCGTCCACAAGGAGGTGGAGGAGAAGGGGCGCCGCTTCATACCCCACGTCATTGAGCCAAGCTTCGGTTCAGACCGCTTAGCCTACGTGGCTTTGGAGTTTGCCTACGCAACTAGGAAAGGAAGGGTTGTCCTCAGTCTGCCTCGCGCCATTGCTCCTGTCCAGGTAGCTGTTCTCTCTTTGGTCAGCAAGGACGGCTTACCTGAGCGAGCTCGTGAGTTGCATGGGATGCTTGCTCGTGAAGGCTTCACGGTTGACTGCGACGAGGCAGGGTCTATCGGCAGAAGATACGCACGGTTCGACGAGATAGGAACTCCACTCTGTGTGACCGTGGACTACCAGACCCTTAAGGACGAGACCGTGACCCTTCGCGACAGAGCCTCATGGAAGCAAGTGCGAACAAGCATCAAAGACCTCCCGACGCTTCTCAGCGACTTCTTCCGTTCCAGAATTGACTTTGAGGATTTGGGCTCCAGCGCTTTAGATTAGCAAGACCAGGTTCAGGACAAGCTTCCGCTAATCATGCGTTAGCTAGGTTTTTTAAGGTTCTCAGCTGTTATATTGCAGAAGGCTAGAGAGGGCAAATGTGAGGCGAGGCTTTTGGTATTTCCTGTTGAGGCAGAGCATCGCGCCAAGAGAAGAGCGTTACGTCTTTGCCAAGACCACTTGAGGAAGGTCATGGATACGTACAGAAAGACCACGCAGCTGATGGACGCCTTCGTGAAAAGCGATAAACCTTCTATCAGGCAGCTCTACGAGGAGGTGCAGAAGCTCGGCGATGAAGTGGATGATTCGAAACGGGCAGTGGCGCAGGAGCTTGTCGAGATAGGATCCATACTGCTCAACCGAGAAGACTTCCTCCGGTTTACAGACGTGACCAGTGAAGTTGCAGACTTCTGTAAGGGCATAGCGTTCAGGACAGTGGAGATGATAGACCGAGAATGGGCTGTTCCGACGAGTCTAAAGAAGGGGACTGTTGATCTTGCTGGCGCAGTCTCTGAAACCGTCACCAAACTCAGAGACACGTTTCTCATGCTTAATTACGGGTCGCCGAAGGTCTTGGAGATGGCGAGAGATGTGGAGATTGCGGAGCGGAATGTCGATAACCTCTATCGGACATTGGAGATCAACATCCTCAAGAGCAATATGGAAGTGTCGGCCTTGCTTTTGATGAGAGACATCGTCCATCTCTTGGAGGACACTGCGGACAAGATCGAGGATGCGTCGGACGCCGTTCGCATACTTGCGTTCGCAATGTAGGGGCCGCAAGGTTAAATGGGGAAAGAGGCTGAAGCTGAGTTCATAGAGAACTATCTCATTGTCTGGAACCCAAAGCAAGGTTCAGAACTGTTCAAACTTGGCTTCTACGGCAAGCCCTTGGGCATACCTAAACCAAAGAGCCCAGATTTTGATGCGCCCCTCGTCCTCGACTTGATGGAGGGCTTGCATCTCTTCGAGGAGCGCTTGATTACGGTCACAGAGGGGCCTGATAGGAGAAAGGTGGGCCTTAAGACTCTCCGTAGCAGGGCTAGGCAGTTTTATGAGGAGTTTGATCTCAGGTACGCGGTGTATAGGGACTTGAGGAGGCGGGGGCTTATAGTCACGCCTGGGGTAAAATACGGATGCGACTTCGCTGTCTACAAGCATGGTCCCGGCTTCGAGCATGCACCGTACATGGTCTCAGTGAGGAGCAGGAAAGATGCGGTTACAGCCACCGAGATAGTGAAGGCGGGGAGACTCGCGACGACTGTCAAGAAGCGGTTCATCATTGCCGTCCCAGACCTGGAAAGAGGCAAGGTGGAGTATCTCATCTTTAAATGGTTCAAAGCGTGAGGAAGCCCTGCCGCCTTTCGCAGACACGTCAGACTCTGCTTTGCGCCCCAAATCTTATGGGGGTCGACGATTTTTCTGGTCTAAGCTTATAGATTAAGCCTTCTTAGGCGGGTTTCGCACCTCTTAAAAAGGTCTACCTTGCACATATCTGCCTCGTGGAGGGCTACTAGCCTGTCTGCTAAATCCCAGTTCCAAG
>CAYRBK010000019.1:0-30243 GCA_964422605.1 uncultured Candidatus Bathyarchaeia archaeon
CCTTTGAGCATACGGTAGCTCCTATCAAGGACAATGTGGAATTCCTTGTTCCTAAGTCCACTTGCCAGTCTGGGGAGCTTGAGCCTTATGAGTTGGAAGGCTTCCCTGTTGGTCATCAAGAAGAATCTTGGCGTTAGCTCTTCCTTCATGAGCCTCAGAGCTCTCCCCAGCATCGTCCAGCAGATCATGTTAAGCCTGTCTTCCCACACATAGCAGTAAGCCTTCTTCCAGTCCTTCCGCCATCTCCCCCGAAGGTCCTCACAGAGCCCAACCCTCGCGGTGTCGAGAGACATTGAAGCTGCAATCTCTTCTGGCTGGTAGGATGGTTCGCCCAGAGGTCTACCGGGAAGAGTCGTTATGAATCGGTGAATGTTGTCTGTGTTGTCGAGATCTGGCTGGCCGTTCATGAGTGGCGAAAGTCTGTGTCCACCCTTGATGACGGAGGCCACCTCTTCTAGGCTTAAGCCATACTCCTCCAAGACCGAAGAGTCTTGGAGCGGGCTGTTCTCAAAGGCGAACCTCACAGCTCCTTCATGCCTGAACCCCAGCATCTCCTCCATTAGCTGATCTGAGATATGAGGAAAGGGTCCATTTCCCGCATCGTGCAGAACCGCCGCAGCAGTTAGAAGCAACTGATCATGCTCAGTACCTCCAGGAACCAATAGAGAAAGCCTACCGACGCCAAGCGCATGCTGGTATCTAGATGCTGTGGAAACGCGTGGACCCAGCCACCAAGGAACAGCCGATAGATCTATGCGCTTAAGCCTCTGAACAACCCATGCTTTGGAGAGGCTTTTCAGCAGCTGTCTTCTTCGATCCTTCACTCTCAAAGACCATCACAATGAGATTGCTCAGATAATCCGCCTTCGCGAGCCGGCGACTGTCTCATCCCAGTCTTCCTACGGCTTCTCCTCGAACGGTTTTCCTGAAGGCGCTGCTTTCCCGCATCAGCCGCTTCTTGTTTCCGGATGTTATTCTTTCGACGCGTGGCGCCTTATCTTGAGGAAGAGCCTTCAACCGATCGAGCAGATGCTTGCTGCAAAGGCTCTCAAGAGATGCTGGGGACCAGTTTTCTGCTATGCGGGTCACACATTTCTTGCCGAACCTTTCGAAGATCTCAGCTGGAATTGAGATGGCGACCGTGTGATGCGACAGGACGGCGATTTCAGCTTCTCTTATTGCATAGCTGTTTCCGTTGAATGAGACCGCTAGTCCGCCGCCTCTTCTGACCAAGCGGAAAGGATCGACGTCTGTGATGCTATCGCCTACGTAGATCACGTCCTGCAAGTCAGCGCCGACTTTTCCGACAATCTCCCTAACCGCATTAGCCTTTTCGGACCCGCCGACTGGGTTGACTTCTCTAAGCATCCTTCCCGACTTCATGCGTGGGATTTCCTCCCAGAAAATCTGGTCAAGCCTATTGACCGTGTGCCGTGATTCCTCAGGAAGGTCGGTGAGGGATATGGCGTCTTCAGGTATCTCAATCATTGGCATTTTCAGAATTTCATCACGGAGCATCTTCAGCTCTCCAGCCTCCTCTGTGTCAAGTTCGTAGGCGTCTATGTTCACCCTTGTGCAGTACGCGTTCTCTTGAGGGAAACCTACGGCGTCGCATAGGGCAGAAATGTAATGCTCATAGCTTGTGCTCACGATGAAGGAAGGCATAATGCTTCTAACGAACCTCAGTGTCTCTTCGGCCCCGGGAACCAGAAGAATATTCTTTGTCGAGGAAGCCTTCATCTCGCGGTTTGTGGCTCCATACGCCTTCAAGAACGGCAGGATCAGCCTAAGCGTGTCCCCAGCTTTGTATCCCGGTTTCTTGACGATGTCGGCTAAGACGTCGTCGTAGCGGCTGATCAGGGTGAAGAAGCGGTCTCCGGCTGGAACAAAGTGGCTCGTCAACTCGAAGGCGTTGTCGTTCTTCGATATTGGGCCTTCGCAGTCAGTTACGAAGACTCTTCGTCCATGTCTCATCGGAGCTCCCTCAGACGCCTCATGTGGCTTACGCTTCTACCTATATGCTCTTTAGAGGCTATGTCTGTCCTGTTCCAAAGAGCGCCACCTTTGATGGCGGCCAGTCCTTCCAAAGAGATTCCCCTTGCACTTTGGAGGTCGTCCGCTATGCCGACTGTACAGACTGTCCGCGAACCAAGCGCGTAGGCTTTGCCAGTGTCTCTCAGTTCCATGGAGGCCGGATAGATCCTAATGTTCCCCCCGTATTTTGAGGCCAGTCTCTCCGCTCTGTCTAAGATCACTGGGGTGCTGATTTCACTATTTCGCACGCTTTGAGGAAACACTTCGGCATAGCCTCCATAGCTGGGAGGCACCTTATAGGTTACAACTGTAGCCCCCTCCTCGATGTCAATCCGTGCAAGTGACCCATCGATTATCCTGAAGCAGACATCGACAAAATCGTTCTTCAAAATGGGTAAGATGTTGATGATTTCTGGGTCTCCGGGCCTACTGTTGTTCTCTAGGATCATAGGCCCCTTACGCGTATGAATGAAGGCCATGTAGAAAGGCATGCCCTTTAAGCCCGTATTTTCCCAGTTCCCTCTGAGCCTACGGAATATCTTCTCAGCGATCCTCTTCTCCTCTTCCCAATCAGCCTTACGCATAAAGGGCAGAAAGTCGCCCTTATCCTTGTAAGAGCCCATCCCTCCTGTGTTCGGGCCCCTGTCGCCGTCAAAGGCACGTTTATGGTCACGCGTCTCGGGCAGAGGAACCAGGTGTCTTCCGTCACAGAAGGCTTGAAAACTAGACTCTTCGCCCTCAACCTTCTCTTCCACTATCACAGGGCCTTCCTTGAAGTTGGCTAAGAAATGTTCATACAGCTGTTCACGCGTGTTGAAGTGGTCGCCCCAGACACCTACGCCTTTGCCAGCTGCCGGAGCATCAGGTTTGACTGCAACCTTGTTGTCTAGCTCGTCCAGCCATTTGTAGAGCGGTTTCTTGACGTCGCCGAGGCTTTCATAGTCTTTTGGATCAAAGACCTTGAATGCCGGGTTTACTTCAGGTACAACCTCTTGGAAGAGCCTTCTCTGGGCAACTTTGCTGCCTTCGATTGCATATGCCTTGGTCGGACTGATCAGAGGTATGTCTGTGTCTCTTTCCATAAGGTCTCTCAACCCGGCGATTATGGGTTTTTCAGGTCCCACTATGCCGAAGTCGATTCTGTCGCCGTGTTTCATGGCGAAACGGCATATCTCTTCCGCGCCGAGAGATGGTATCACAACGTGCTCCTTCGACCTCTTAACGTTGAAGGGATTCCTCTGCTTGTCCGCTACGTAGAGGTCGACAGCGTATTCGCTGCTTCTGCAGAAGGCATCCACCATGGCGGCTTCCCTCGAGCCATAGGAGACGACCAGGACTCCGACCCGCTCCAAACACCATCACCGCAGCATTGCACACGATCTCTAAATCTATTCTTGGCGCAGTTTAAAAAACAGTATCTCCCTGTAAGACTCCTAAGGCAAACCTTATATTCAACATTGAATCTTCCATCCATTGCTAGCATCTAATGGGACCGTAGCAGGAAACGAGTCAATTCGTCTTCTCTGGTCCCCTTAGGATGTTAGTTTCCGCGACGTAGGACGAAAGGCTAGATGCCGAGAAGGCTTGATACGAGAACCCGAAAAGGCAGCAAGGAGACCAGCAATCTGGGGAATCCTCAGTTTCGATCTGGTTTTTCCGGCAAACTTGCTACGGAAGCATGAACCACGTGTCCTTGATCGCGGAGAGACTGGAATAGGAGGAGAAAGGTTGAAGATTGCAGAGTTGAGGGATGGCATGAGAAGAGTGGACCTAGTGGCGGAGGTCGTAGAGATATCTGAACCTCGAGAGGTGCGCTCGCGGTACAGTGACGAAACTTTCAGAGTTGCCGAAGCGACAGTAAGCGACGGATCTGGAACGATAAAGCTTGTGCTGTGGAACGAACAGATCGACCAAGTAAACGTTAACGACAAGGTGCAGGTTCAAAACGGCTACACAAAATCTTTCCGCGGTGAGGTCCAGCTGAACGTAGGCAGATATGGGAAGCTGACCGTTCTATAGTTGGACCTGCTGCATGAATGTCCCTTTTGGGAAAATAACCAATGACAGAGAGGTGAAAGAATGGAACGTGGAAGAAGAGAAAGACGCGGAGGCTTTGACAGAGAGCGAGGAGGAGGATTTCTGCCGAAACCTGTCGAGATAGGAAAAGAATACGACGTCGAAATCCAAGAGCTGAGCCGAAGAGGCGAAGGCATTGCCAGAATCAAGGGGCTAGTAACCTTCATCCCAAACGCGAAGCCAGGCGAGCATCACAAGATCAGGATAGTAAGAATAAGCCGCAGGTTCGCCGAAGCAGAGATTGTGGGTGAGGCTGAAGAGGGCGAAGCCGAAACCGAAGAAGAAGCCGAAGAAGAAACTGAGACTGAGTGAAAGGCTTCCCTCCCATCAACCATAGGTCCTTCCCTGCATGGTTCTTTCTATAACAGAGACGATCAATTCAGTGAGGTTCGGACAACCATTCCCTAAGGTCAGACTGCTCCATCCTCTCCCTTGACTCCTTAAGCCTCAGAATGGCTTTTTCAATGCGGTCTTTCGAGAACCCTTTCTGGCTGCATAGGAAGGCGTAGAGCTCATCCTCTCTCACCCATCCGTAGTCTATGGTGTACTCTGCCGTAACCTCGGGTGCAAGGAAGAGCCTTCTGACCTCATCGTAGCGGCTTGAAACTCTGAGTTTCACGTTATCCGGAAGGTTTTCGATGGCTCCGTGCTTCTTGATGAGTCTCAGGGCTGTTTTGGGACCGATGTTTCTTATTCCTACGTTGAAGTCTGTTCCAGTCAGTATGGCTACATCGATCAACTGCTCATGTGTGATCTCGATTCTGGACAAGAACTCTTCTAGGAAGATAATCTCGGGCTTCAGAGGCCTTGAGGTCATCTTGCTGGGTAGAAACTCCCTACCTGAGATCGTCAGATACCTAACGAGTCTAGGCGTCGCGAAGAGTAAGGAATCGTAGTCGCGGCTACTTGAAGCCCACACATCGCCTCTCACCGCCATGTACGCCGCTTGAGCCTCAGCCTCGCTTGGAGCTTGTACGTGCGGTATTCCAAGCAAGTCTAATAGTTTCTTGGCGTCTTGGATCATGGGCTGAGTCAGTCTGCTCGTCATTACAGCTTTGGAGAAGGCTTTGGCGTAGTCGGCAGCTGCGAGAGCCTCTTGCCATTCTCTGGTCACCTTTTCTCGGAATCTCCTCCTCTTATCAATCTCCTCCTGCTTGTACACTGGCGGCTTTCCATCGAAGACGAATACTAGCTTCATACCGTATTCAGAGAGCAGCCTTGTCGTACGGTAGAGGAGCCCAGCCAGATGAGAGGTCACGCTGCCATCAGGACCTTGCAGAGGAAAGCCCTCAGGCGTCCTGACGAGAGCCAAGAACTGGTATAGGTAGTTGTTAGCGTCTACCGCGAGCATTCTACCTGCAAGATCCTTAAGGCGGATTTCGTGTCTGACTATTATGGGCGCTAGGTTGACTCCCAAAGCCTTCCACAACAGGATTGTGAGTATCGTATGCAGTCTGTTAGGACTATTATTTGAGTGGGCTGTAACCAAAAGAGGCGACTTTGCTTTTATTAGTTGCTCTCTGGGATCTCAGAACCTTTTCCTAGGCACCAAACTCTAATATGAGCATACTCCTGATGGGCAGTCACCGGTGAACTCAGAACCTACCTGTGCATGCGGTCGCTCGGAGCTCCCTGATTCAACCGTGCTCGGCGTTTGAATTGAACCAAAGGTTAAGACCTGCTCGCCCTTGCTTCCATACCTGTAGACCGTTATTCCTTTGCATTTAAGCCTGTGGGCAAGGAGATATACCCCTCGGACATCCTCCAGTGTTGCCTCGTGCGGCAGGTTAACAGTCTTCGAGACGGCGTTGTCAGTGTACTTCTGGAAGGCAGCCTGCATTCTCACATGCCATTCCGGCGCAATGTCAAGAGCGGTCACAAAAACCCCTCTCACATCTTCCGGAATCTCCTTTAGGCTTTGGATTGAACCGACTCTTGTGATCTTGGTCATCAGCTCTGTGCTGTAGAACCTTCTTTCCTTGGCTGTTCTCTCGAACACAGGGTTGACCTCGAAGAGCTGGGTTCCCATAACGTTGCGGACGAAAGCAACTGCGAAGAGCGGTTCTATCCCGCTTGAGGTCCCAGCGATTATGCTTATTGTGCCTGTGGGAGCGATGGACGTCACGGTGGCATTCCGCATAGCCTTGTAACCGTTTCTCTCCCAGATACTGCCAACAAAGTTCGGGAAAGAGCCTCTTTCTTCACCAAGCTCAACTGACTTCTTCCTTGCCTCTTCAAAGATGAAAGACATGAGCTTCTCAGCAGCGGATATCGCTTCCTCAGAGTCGTAAGGCATACTTAGCTGGGATAGGAGCTCAGCGAGACCCATCACCCCTAAGCCGATCTTCCTATTAGCCTTGGTGTTCTTCTCTATCTGGGAGAGAGGATACCTGTTTGCGTCGATCACGTTGTCTAGGAAGTGAACAGCGATCCTCACAGTCCTCCTAAGTTTCTCCCAATCTATCTCGCCGTCCTTGACCATCTTCGAGAGGTTTATGGAGCCCAAGTTGCATGACTCATATGGCAAGAGAGGAACCTCGCCGCATGGGTTGGTGCCCTCAATCATGCCGACATGAGGCGTCGGGTGCCTCCGGTTAATCTCGTCAATGAATATCAGGCCAGGATCACCCGTGCGCCAAGCCGATGTGACCACTAAATCGAAGACGTCTCTGGCTTTCAGCCGCTTCACAGTTTCTCCGTTGCGGGGATTGATGAGATCATAGTATCCGTCCTCTTCTACGGCATTCATGAACTCGTCGGTGACGCCGACGGAGATGTTGAAGTTGGCTAGAACGCCCTCCTTCTCCTTCGCCGTGATGAACTCGATGATGTCTGGATGATCCACGCGGAGGACCCCCATGTTCGCCCCTCTTCTTCTGCCGCCCTGCTTGATCACGTCGGTTGCTGCGTCAAAGATCCTCATGAAGGAGACGGGGCCGCTGGCTACGCCCATTGTAGACTTCACAACATCTCCGCGAGGCCTAAGGTTCGTAAAGGAGAAGCCGGTGCCACCGCCCGACTTATGGATTAACGCCATATGCTTCAAGGCGTCAAATATGTCTTCGATGGAGTCTCGGACTGGGAGGACAAAGCACGCCGAGAGCTGTCCGATGTCTGTGCCCGCATTCATGAGCGTCGGAGAATTGGGAAGAAACTCGAGGTTTGCCATGACTCTGTAGAACTCGTCTTCAACGCTCTCGAGATCCGCATCCTTGTCGTACAACATGTCCGGAGCAGCGACTGCCTTGGATATTCTGCGAAACATTTCAGACGGAGTTTCTATGACTCTTCCTTGATCATCTTTCCGCAGGTATCTCCTCTCGAGCACGCTTATGGCGTTAAGGGATAGCTTCAGGTCATCCGTTACGCCCAACATCTTCTTCTTCTCTCTGATCTCAGTTCTCTTTTCCCGATAAAGGATGTACGCCTTGGCTACTTCGGCGAATCCATTTCTGATGAGGACTCTCTCAACAGTGTTCTGAACGTCTTCCACGCTCGGGACTCTATCCTTGAAGCCTTCCTCAATAGTAGCAACGACCTGCGTCGAGAGCTTCTGAGCTGACTCTCCGTCGCCTATTGCAGAGGCTTGGAAAGCCTTATGGATGGCGCGAGTGATCTTGTCTGGATCGAATTCGACGACTCTTCCGTCTCTCTTTCGAATATGAGAAACCAATCTCTATCTTGTCTCCCAACGTAATCTAGAGTTTCCCCAAAATTAAACATTATGTGGGGTAATGCATCTGAAAGGGGATTTGGGCATATGGTTGATAGGTTCACAAGATATTTAGGCAAGGAACAACGAGAAAAGTTTATAACTTCCCTTACGCCTATCCAGAACACCATGACTGGGCTGTGCAACCTCTTGGGCCGTTATGCTTGTTAGGTTGTGGTGGCATTGCCTGATCCGAAGAAATGTTCTCCAGACTGCCAGAGATTCCGGTGCGGAAAGAACCTCCTTCAGTTTCGGGGTAAAGCCGTTTGGTGCCGATGGACCGACGAGCCGTGCAACCCAGCGAACTGCAACTATCCCGTATGCATGACAAGACGTCTACTACCGAACGGCTTATGCGGAGAAACCATCAGACGAAAGACGGTTGAAAAGATGCCTGAACAGGACATCGTGCAGACTGTGAAGGTAAGGGGAAAGACCTACAGGAAGATCGGCGAGAAAGAGATCTTCTAGGCAGAAGTATTGCACAAGTTTGATAGACCCAATGAGACTATTTCCTGATAGCCTTAGGTCTTTCTGTTAACAAGATAGACCCCAGATAATATGAGGGCAAGTCCTAGGATCGACTGCAGCTCTATGACTTCCCCCAGAAATAGCCATCCGAAGACTAGGGCAACCATTGGGATAACAAAACTCGAGGCTGAGACAACCGTGGCTTCCTCCTCCTTCAATAGGAGAACCCAAAGGGTCAACGCAATGGCCGAGGCGAAGACTGACATGTAAAGGACTATCAGAACGTACGTGCCAGTCATAATGAAGTGGAAACCCTCAAACATTAGGGCTAATGTGGACAGGATAATCACGCCGACAGCGAACTGAACCACGTTCGTGACGACCGGGCCCACATGGCTTAGAGCCTTTTTATAGTACACTATCGTAACAGCCCAGAAGAAGGCGCCTAGGAGAAGAAACGCCAGCGGCTGAGATAGCAACGTAGATGAGAGGACCCCTTCAAGGTATAGGACTAAGACCCCAACGAAGCCCATAAGCACCCCCATCAGCCTTGCTATGCTTGGCTTCTCCTTCAGAAATGGCACAGCGAGACAGAATACAAACAGTGGCTGAGTATACGTCAGGACTGCACTGATTCCAGACTTCTCGTAGACTAGGCCGATGTTGGTGGACAGTATACTGGCACTGTTAATCAAGCTGAGCACCAGAAGCCTCCTCCAAGTATCTCTGTCTCGTGGGATCATCTTTGGACTATACATTAGAGCTGGGGATAAGGCAAGCAAAGCAAAGAGAAACCTATGCATCACAAAGTTCAATGGCCCGGTAACTCTGAGTCCGCTCTTCATAACGATCCAGTTCGACCCCCAGATGACGACGATAAGCACGAAGAGAAGCCAGTTTCGAAGCCTCTTCAAACCGCTCAGTCTCCGGAAGAATTGATTAGAAGAGCTTGAGGTCATATAAAACTTGCAGTATTCGGCGGTGTGGTGGTCTTATGCTCGCATTGGTCACGTCGAAACGTTAACCGGAGCGTGCGGGCGGTCGATTCCCGGAAGCCTCGAAGGCACAACAGAAGCCTAGAGACTTATGACGCGTCAAGCGCCTTCTAGCTGGTCCTTGGCGTGGTGAGGTCAGATATATCAACGCTATGGTCGTAGATGCGGCCAATCAGGGATATCACTGAGATTAGATGCTGCGCTGTCTCTACCGGCAACGAGTTGGATGCTGATTCGACCTTCCGACACATATCTTCGACGTTACCTTTCTTGTCACGAACTGTTTCGGCTATGGAAATGCTGCGGGACAGGAAAGCGGCTAGAGCGTCTGTGTAGGATTCATACACGACCTTGTGAAGGTCTGAAAGGGACTGTGCGACTCCTCCATCTGGTTTGGCGCCGTTCAACCGAAGCGCATACTCGGCGATCTCTGAGGATTGGTCGCCAACGGATTCGACTAGGCTTGCTGTTAGACGGTAGTCCAAGCAGTCTATGGGGTAGACTCCCAGTTTCTCGCTGAGATCAGGGTTTTGAATCACCGTTCTCAGAATACGCACGAGAAGGAAGTACAAGCGATCGACCTCATTATCTCTAGCCACCACGCTCCCCGCAAGTTGCGCATCGCCCTCGATCAACGCGGTGATAGCGTCGCGATACATCCCAGAAGCGATCAAGTGTTCGCGTCGGAGAATCTTCTCCGGCGGCAGGGCGGAAGGCTCCAGCAGACACTGCAGAACAATCTTGGCATAGTCCTCCTCGATGATCTCTAAGCCGATGAGGCGGCGGGACGCCTCTTTAACGATTTCCCTCTGCTCCATTGATATCCTGTCCTTGACTTCAACTCGGATGATATCGTATCCAAGAAGGTACTTTCCGATGATCTCCCGGCTTAGGTGTTCGCTCGGTTTCACCGTTATGGTTTGAGGCGTTGGCTCCAGATCATAACGCGGATCAATGACCAGGCGCCCGTCCGGGGTTACAGAGGTCGAGACGACGGAACCTTGGGCTACACCGTTCCTTAATGCCCAGTCTTTGGGGAGGGTGACGAAGAAGGTTCCGCCCCTTGTCTTTTGGACTCTACGGAGTTCCATACGGACCCCTTCAAAAGCATAATCCTATGAGCAAGATAAAAAGGCTATTGGAAAAGTATGAACAAGTATTTACTTTCCCAAAGCTCGGATCACTCCGCGCGCAAACATCCTTCACGGCTGAAAAATCGTTAAATCAGAGGAAGCAGAAGAATCTTACTGACGGCCACACTAGAAGGAAGCGCATTGGAACGGGACGCTGAGCTACGAAGGGCGGTCTCTCTAGCGATTGACTCAGGATACCAGATTAGCCGAGAAGCCTTCGAGATGCTGAGGGAAGCATCGCAGTCAGTAGATCCAACTCTCGTAATCAAGAGTGCCATGGAAGACGCCGACAGGCTCCCAGAAAGGCCTCTTTTCATAAACCGAGAACTCATAGAGAAGAAGATCAGCAAGCTTTACCCATCCAAGGGCCTTCCAGCGTCGATTGAAGAGACTGGCAAGACCCTTTTCCGACCGTATGCTAAGGATGTCGATGCCGATCTGAAGGTGCTGGACGATCCCACTGACAAGATAAGCGCAACCGGATCACTTGAGGACTATATAGAATATTTTCAGGATCGGTTCAGAAGACTAAGGCGGATCTTGAACAATAGGCTCGACGTAAAGGACGCGTGCACCATAGCCGAAGCGACCAAAACAGCTAGCGGTTCCAAGCTCAAGATCATCTGCATGATCTGTGAGAAGCGGGAGTCCAAGAGGGGAATCTTCCTTCAAGTCGAGGATCTGGAAGGCAATGCAACAGTTTTTATCCCCTCCGATAAGCGTGAGCTCTTTCAGAAGGCTCAGAGGCTGGTTTCGGATCAAGTCATTTGCATATGTGGTGTGAAGGGCAGAAGCAACCTCTTGGTTGCCGAAGACCTCATCTTCCCGGACGTCCCTATGAGAAAGCCCAACCTGGCTCCTCTTCCTGTCTACGCCGCGCTCTTGTCAGACTTACACGTGGGCAGCAAAATGTTCATGCGGAAAACGTTTCGGCGCTTCATACATTGGCTGCGGGGCGAGGTTGGCGATGCGCACCTCAGGCAAATAGCAAGCCATGTGAAATACCTGATAATAGCGGGCGACATAGTGGATGGCGTCGGGGTATATCCAGAGCAGATCAGAGAACTGGCAATAAAGGACATCTACGCGCAGTACCAAGCGGCAGCAGAACTCATTGAACAGGTTCCAGAGTACATGGAGGTCATCATACTACCTGGTAACCACGACGCATGCCGAAGGGCTCTGCCGCAACCCGCAATCTCCAAGGAGTACGCCGAACCGCTTTACGATTCTAGGGAGATTCACTCCGTGGGAAGCCCATCATCATTGAACTTGCATGGAGTGAACGTGCTTGTGGGCCACGGTCGAAGTCTGGACGACATAGTCTCCACCGTTCCGAGGATGAGTTTTCAGGCACCGGACGAGGCGATGAAGTTCCTCTTGCAGTGCAGACACTTGGCGCCGACTTATGGGTTGAGGGCTCTCATAGCGCCCGACAAGGAGGATCACCTGGTCATCGAAAGGGTCCCAGATATATTCCACGCGGGGCACGTTCACATGATGAGCTACAGCAACTACCGGGGAACACTGGTGGTAAACTCAGGAGCGTGGCAGAGGCAGACAGAGTATCAGAGGGAGATGGGACACACTCCCAACCCTGGGATAGCACCCATCGTGAATCTTGAGAATCTGCAGGTTTTCCCGATAGACTTCGTGTCGACACCTAAGGGAGGACAATAGGGTCTCGCGTCTTCGCGGAGGGGGTCGCCTGGGTCACACCTTTGCGGATGCGGTTAAGTACCGAGGGCTGTAATCCACCATGGGCTTGAACCTTTCGTCCTCCAAGAAGATCTCTTTGACTACCCTGTAAGGAATCCCCAAGCTAGTTTTTTTTGTCCGACCGTATCGTCCCAAACTTATCACACGCGAGTTCAGGAGCCCGATGACATCTAGCTCATTTATGAGCCCGCTCACCCGCCTCTGCGTAAGGGGGGCAATGCCGAACTCTTGGCAGATCTCGCAGTAAAGGTTGTAAATATCTCCTGTAATCGAACGGTCGATATTAGACCTGTTGAAGAGATAGACACTTAGCAGCACTAGTTTAGAATGTGCAGGGAGACTCTTCAGTGTCTCCACGACGCGGTCGTGTTCGATCCGCCTCTGGGCGCGCCGTACATGATCCTCAGATATGAAGGCATCACCTCTTCTCTCGGCCAGTTCACCTGCGACTCGCAACAGGTCCAAAGCTCGTCGAGCATCCCCATGCTCGGCAGCAGCAAGTGCGGCGCAGAGTTTGATGGCGCCTTCGGTCAGGACATTGGGTTGGAAGCCTATGTCAACCCGAGCTTGCAGGATATCCTGAAGCTCATCTGCGTTGTAGGGTCTGAAGACGATCTCCTCCTCGCTCAGCGTGCTGAGGACCCTTGGGTCGAGCATCTCCTTGAACCTCAGATCGTTGGAGACCCCTAGGATCGTAACCTTACTTCGATGTAGAGTCCCGTTTATCCTAGTCAACTCGTATAAGAGAGAGTCTCCTCGGCTTCTGACAATCAAGTCAATCTCGTCTAGGGCCACGATAAGAAGGGTACTCTTAGAGTCCAAGCCCGCCCTAAACCTATCGAAGACCTCCCCCACAGCCAAACCGGTAAAGGGAACTTTGATGTCAAGGGTAGAACAAAGAGTAGAGAACACTCTATACTCAGTGCCAGCCACCCGGCAGTTTATGAAACACACCTTGAGGGAAGAGCCAAGTTCGTCCGCCTTCTGGGCCAGTTTGCTTAAGACGTATTTCATGACCGCCGTCTTCCCCGTTCCCGTTTTTCCGTAGATTAGAGCGTTAGAGCAGAGAGAGCCCCTCAAAGCGGGGGCCAGAACCTCGCCCAAGTATCGGATGTGATCCTCGCGGTGAGGCAGGCTGGTTGGCATATAGTCATGCCTCAGCGCTTCCCTATTCTTGAAGATGGTGGACCCCCTCAGGAAGTTGTCAAAGACATTTTCCAGGATATTCCTCTGTCCACCCATCGCGCATCATCTCAGGCTAACTCCAAGTCTGCGCGGCTTGGTTCGAGCTTCTCAGCAGATAAGGCCTCCCGTACAAAATAGTAGACAATCTGCGAAACTGCATCGAATTGCGGTGCAGGCGCACCCCCTTCTTTCCATTCGAGAGAAGAGATGACTAGGTTCACTAGCTGAGGGAAGTGGTCTGAGTGTCTGTTGAGTTTGTAGGGCTTGGGAGAGGTACGAAAACTATATGTTCACGGGCGCCGAACTTCCAGTGGAAAAACAGGGGTCTGTCCCTACTTAGCATGCGACCTAGTGGAACCCCGAAATGGTGGAATTCGCGAGATGAGGAAGGGACGAAGAGTCGCTTCTTCCGTGAACATAGCGGTCCACTGAGACCACCCATGCAGCTGATTGTCCACCGTGTGAAACAAAAGGTGAAAATTGCGCCGCTGCTGTCCTATTTGAGCCTAGAACCTTCAGAAAATTGTCTTTTTTGATACCATGGGTTTGTGAAATGCTCACCCCTCGCTTTCCTCTGGAAGCCGAAACCGCGCAAGCGTTTGGTCTGGCTTCCCACAATATCTACTTGGTGAAAACTGTTAAATGGAAGCGGTGCGAACTTTTCCCATTTTAGGATTTCCTCCCTTTTCCTTCCCCCGCTGGTACACCTCCTTCACCAAATTACTTATAACTTGTGAACTGTAAAGCTGTTAAGCACGCGCACAACCGTGATGTGGTGGTTTCTCCGGTGCCAGCGAGGAAGATGCGGGTCGACGTCTTCGATGAATCGGGAAACCGATACACGATCACCTTGGAGGGGAGTGTGACAAGAAAGAGTGCCCTTCGGATCCTTGACATAGTCGAACTGCTTGGCGGCATGCCTGGGGTGGGGCCTGACGGGCGATACAATCAAGAGCTCTCCAAGTTTGATAGAGTACGCGTTGTCGTCGAGAGGCGCTTCCCATTGGCATGGTTCGCGGCTAAGGAGATCAAGTCCGCTTACGAGAAGGAGATTAGTGAGAAGATCGGGCTTAGCACAGTCTCCACGTACCTGTCGAGGCTTGCCGACAAAGGCGCGCTTATGGAGGTGAAGAACTCGAACAAGGTCCTCTATAGGCTTGTGGCGAAGGACATGGGAGAACTAGCAAGGAGTCCGGGAACCTAGCTCCCAGAACTCTGTTCTTTCAGAATGTTCATCATCTCTTTTTTGAGTCGGTAGCGGTAAGGCATGTCGCTTGTTGCCCTCTCCACATAGCCACTGGCAAAAAGCTTCTTCATCAGACGCGCCGTGTGCTCCCTCGTCAGTCCGATGCGCTCTCTGATCTGCGGTGCCGTCTTCTCGCCCTCAGCGGCCAAGAGCTCTACAATCCTCAACTCGGTGAGTGTCAGCGAGGCGAGAGCCTTCTCCCTTCTTATCGGAACGGCTGACTCTCCCGGCTCCCCAGCGAATGAGGTCTCAAGTCTAGCCGATTCGAGCCTGCCGATTCTCTCCACGGTATCGGCCCCCTGCGAGACCAGGGTGTCCAGTCTGGCTCCTAGAGCTTCATGGCTACCAAGGAGGTGCTCGTCCGTCTTGGATAGGTCCGCCAACCGGGCTCTAATGCTTCCGACCTCGGACTTGAGGTCGTCTATAGCTCGGAGGCTCTCGGTCCAGGCCCTCTGATCTTTGTCCTCGAGGTTTTTGACCCTCTGGCCTTGGTCCTTGAGGTCGCTGTTGATACTTAGAATGACATCATCTAGCACTCTCTTCGCTTCTAGGTATTGTCTGGATCCCTGTCTAAGCTTTTTGTAAGACAGGAACACGATGCCAGACGCGAGGACAGAGAGCAGAACATAGACCACCAACAGAAACTCGGTCATGAGCAACCCCCATCGTGATATCACAGGTCACGCATCACACGTCATGATATCGATATCACAGATCTGTTATAAGTCTTTCCCTTGGCTTAAAGGCACGGTCTGGCTCTTTCCGGGAATGGGCTTCGTTTCTATGATTCGGCCGTCCTTTGCTCGCGGCGGTTCACGGAGCTTCGTTGGGTGCGTGACGGGGCATATTGTGATATGTGATGTCACGTCCTGGTCGACAGTGCTTTGGCGCTAGACAGCCCCTTCAGTCCCCTTTCTATCTCCTTCTGGAGCATGTTCAGGATCCTCAGGTGTTCATTACTGGTTCTCTTGGCTCTCCACACCCCCTTGTAGGCCTCGGTGTAATTGCGTATCTTGTCAGCGATTTCGACATAGGGCTCAAGGCGAGGGCTATCGAAAACCCCTAGGTATCCCAGCAATATCAGGGTGTAGATCGACCTAATCGTGTTCCTTCGCGCTTGGGCCAGTGTACGGTTAAAGGCGCCCCGGCTTACACCGGACTTCATAAGTCTAAGTTTGGCCTTCCTGTCGTATATGACAGGCTTTCCGCTTATTTTTTCCGCCAGAATATCTATCAGAAACGTTTCTAATTGTATTTTTGTCAGATGGCTACTTTTCAGCAGTGTTATCACAATTGGGTCCATGAACAGGCTGGTCAGCCATGCCTGCACATCGGATTTAGGGGTAGCATCATTCAATTCAACCGACACCTAATCTGGATACAGCTTTATATACGAGGACCGGAAGGGTCGGGGTCGCCGTTTGCATACTATTATGAGGCGATACGAGTAAAACCTTTTCGGTGCGGTGGAACAAGCGACTTTTTGGCTTTATTTGGGTTGATGTCCAAGAATCTCGTATATCTCGTTTTGGGAATCCTCAGACGAGGACGATGGCGCTTCTATTCTGTGCTCAGGCGTGTCGGCCTGAGCTTACGGTCAGCTCCTCCTGGGCTACGACTGGCCTCAGAGATAGGGCGTGCGGGAGGGCTTCCGGTCTGAAGTCTCGTGATGTTACATGTGATGTCTCTCGTAGCACAGGTCGTGAGGCGGATGTGATTTCGAGGAATCACACTCTTCGGATCGACTGGGAGTCGAGGTCATCCTGCAAAACCTTAAGAGCAGTATGTTGTCATAGATAACGGGTTGGTCAGAAATGGGTAGGAGACGTAGAAAGGTAGTCCGAATCCCGAAGAAGAAGCTGCCAAAGGTGTTCCTCTGTCCCAAGTGTGGGAAGGAAACGCTGAGGGTCGAGATGGTCGTGAAGGAGGGGAAGGCGATTTTGAGGTGTAGCAGCTGCGCTCTGATCCAGGAGACTCAGACCAAGCCGTCCTTCCAGGAGATTGACATCTACTGCAGTTTTATTGACAACTTCTACGCCAAAGTATAGAGCAACTGAGAGGGGGCCCTAATGGCTGGGAGAGTTGAGAAGTACCTGCTCGAGAAAGTCACCGAGGTTGGAGCAGTACATGTTACGCTCATCGATCCAGAGGAGGAGACCCCCAGGTCTGCCTCTTTCCTAGCTTCTGAAAGTGAGGCGAGCCAGTCTTCGGCAATCATGGTCGGTGGTTCTACGGTCGTGTCATCAGGCCACCTCGACGCCGTCATCAAGGCAATCAAGAAGCGCGTGGAGGTACCTGTCATACTATTCCCGAACAACATAACTGGCGTCAGCAAATACGCCGACGCCATATGGTTCATGTCTCTACTCAATTCAGCCGACCCCTACTTCATATCAGGGGCACAAGTACTGGCTGCTCCCCTCGTTAAGAAGCTCGGCCTAGAAGCCATCCCCCTGGGATACCTGATCGTGGGAGAGGGCGGTGCCGCCGGCGTCATCGGAAGGGCTTCTCCTATACCTTACAATAAACCTGAGCTGGCAGTTGCTCATGCCTTGGCGGCTCAGTACATGGGCATGCGGTTTGTGTACCTAGAAGCCGGCTCAGGCGCTGGCAGGCCGGTACCGACCCATATGGTTCAGATGGTAAAACAGATGACCGATGTAATGCTAGTAGTGGGAGGCGGGATAAGAGCCGGTTCCCAGGCAAAGGAGATCGCGAGCGCGGGATGCGACATAATTGTTACCGGCACCGCACTAGAAGAGAGCGCAAAAGGCTCAGTGAGAGATAAGATCCGCGAGATGGTGGAAGGTATAAAAGAAGGTGTGAGCACTAGATACAGGCACTAGACTGGGGATCGGTCATGACCACGTTTGAGCATTACTTCTCGTCGCTGAAAAGGGCTCTCGGACGGGATGATCTTTATAGTATCTGGCCAGACTTCGAGCCTGAATACGACGAACGAGAGTACGCTTGGACGAATCTTAGAGGCTTGGGGGAAACGTTGCTCCTCAACTGCGGCCAATGCGACGGACCGTCCGACATGAGACACACCCAATGCAAGGCTTGTGCTGACAAAAGAAAGGAGATAGCTAAGAAAACCTACCAGAAAACTGTCGGCCGCCCCATTGAAAAATGGCCAACTATAATTCTGTGCCGGATTCATACAGAGTAGGACTCGCGTCTCAAGGGAGAAGCGTTTGATACAAAGTGCAAGCAGAGAGTACCAAGAGTATTTTGCCAACTTAGAGAAGTCCTTGGAGACGATTCATGACATCTCGAAAGAGGCGAGAAGGAAGGGCCTAGATCCAAAGCCTTTTCCGGAGATTGAGGTCGCTGACGACTTAGCAGGGCTTGTTGAAGGGTTTCTGGGTCTCTCGAGGCTTGCTGATCGGATACGGGAACTCTCTGACAAGATGTCCCGGGAGAATGCTGCCTTCAAGATAGCCGAAGAGATTGTTTATGGGCGGTTCGGCCGCCTCAGCGAAGAGGAAGCCGCAGGTCAAGCCATCAGAACTGCTCTAGCCATCCTCACAGAAGGGGTCACAGCAGCAGTCTACTCTGAAGGCATCGCGAGAGTATCAATCAAATCAAACCTCGACGGGTCCAGGTATCTGGCAATATACTTCGCGGGCCCGATAAGGTCGGCAGGGGGCACTGAGACGGCGTTGACGCCGGTGGTCGCGGATTTCGTGCGCCGCCTTTTGGGTCTGGATCGTTACAAGCCGACTGAGGAGGAGGTGGGGAGGTTCATCGAGGAACTGAGGCTTTATGAACGTGAGGTCGGTCGGTTCCAGTACCGAGTCTCGGATGAGGAGCTGAGGAGAGCCCTTCAGTACCTGCCGGTTGAGATAACTGGAACGCCGTCCGATCGGATCGAGGTCTCGTCCTTCCGTAACTTGCCCCGCATCGAGACAAACTATCTACGTGGCGGCGCTCTCCGCGTTGTAAACGATGGGATCGTGGGGCGTTCGGCCAAAGTACTAGCTGTGGTTGAGGGTCTCGGGATCCAAGGATGGGAGTGGCTCAAGGATATCCGGGAGACGGTCAGGAAGAAGAAGTCAGGTTTCATGGAGGATGTGCCCGCTGGCCGCCCGATCCTTTGTTTTCCCTCTAGAAGAGGCGGCTTCAGGCTTCGTTATGGAAGAGCCAGAAACACCGGCTTGTCGGCAGTCGCCGTTCATCCTCTGACAATGGAGACCCTGCAGAACTTCCTCGCCGGGGGGACGCAGCTGAAGATAGAGACGCCGGGCAAATCGGGAGTCGTCCTCGCAGTAGACACGGTGGAGACGCCGATCGTGCGGCTAAAGGACGGTTCGGTCGTCCGAGTCTCCCACCATAACATCGACCTCGTAAAGAACGAGATCGACAAGATCCTCTTCCTCGGTGACCTCCTAGTCAGTTTCGGCGACTTCCTGTACAACAGCAAGAACCTCCTGCCATCAGGCTATACCGAGGAATGGTGGTGTGAGGAGACGCGCGACGCCGTCGCACGAGGCTTCAACGGAAGCATAGATGAAGCCGCCGCAGGAGCCTCGGTTCCAGCCGCTTCCCTAGAGGGCTACCTGCGTGATCCTTTCACGAACAAACCCTCGGCCAAAGAAGCATTCAGGCTGAGCCAAAATCTGAGGATTCCGCTTCATCCGCTTTACACCTACTTCTGGTCCAGCATTTCCTCGCAGGAGCTTAAGATACTTCATTCGTGGCTCCTTTTCTCGCAGGTCAAGGCGGAGAATGGAAATGTAACAGAGGTCAGGGGACCGATGGAGGGAACTGTGAAGGGTTTGTTGGAGAGAATCTGCATTCCCCACAGAGTATCCGAGGAATGGGTCGTTATTGAGGGGGATGAGGCACATGCCTTCGCTTTCACCCTCGGTTTCCAAGACTCCAAGAGGGAAATACTGGAAGATAGAGCCGTTCTTGAGAACCTGACCCGACTTAGTGCGATCGGAATCAGAGATAAGGCTCCGTCCTTTATTGGGGCACGAGTTGGACGCCCGGAAAAAGCGAGCAGACGGGAGATGGAACCTGTTGTGCATGTGCTTTTCCCAGTCGGTTTGAATGGTGGACCTCAAAGGGATTTGATGAAGGCTTATGAAAAAGGTGTGGTTCAAGTTGAAGTGGTCAAGTGGTCATGTCCAAAATGCGGGGCAACACTATTCAACCCGCTTTGCCCAGAATGCAGATCTGAGGCAATCCTGAAGCTGACATGCCCTAGGTGTGGGAGAAGCCTAGAGAGGAACGTGTGCCCGCTCTGCAAGGTCGAGGCGAAAGGTTTCCAGAACCAGTCAGTTCCTTTGAGAGATCTAGTTGACAGAGCCCGGGAAAGGATTGGGTTCAATCCTAAGCAGATTAGAGGCGTGAAGGGCTTGACAAACAAAACGAAAACGCCAGAGCCCATCGATAAGGGGGTTCTGAGGGCTAAATATGACCTTTCAATCTACAAAGATGGGACAATACGCTTCGACGCGACCAACGCGCCACTAACCCATTTCAAGCCTTCAGAGGTTCACGTCCCGCTAAAGAGGCTCCAAGAGCTAGGATACCACTGCGATCACATGGGGAACCCGCTCGTCAACTCCGAACAGGTATGCGAGCTTAAGCTTCAGGACATAATCATACCGTGGAGAAGCGCAAGATACCTAGTCCAAGTAGCCGGTTTCGTGGACGATCTTCTCGAGAAGACCTATGGGCTTGCTCATTTCTACAACATCAGCCAGCCAGAAGACTTGGTCGGCCACCTTGTTATTGGTTTGGCACCTCACACCTGTGCAGGCATCCTTGGAAGGATAGTCGGCTTCACTAGGTTAAGAGTCTGTTTTGCACATCCGCTTTGGCATTCAGCCAAACGTAGAGATTGCGACGGAGACGAGGACAGCATTATGTTAGCCCTCGACGCCTTCTTGAACTTCTCGAGGGAGTACCTGCCAGATCAGATCGGCGGAACCATGGACGCGCCGCTGTTCATCATCCATGCGATCAACCCGGAGGAGGTTCAGAGGCAGGCTCACGAGTTGGACGTCGCCTGCAAGTATCCGCTGACCTTCTATGAGAGCACTCTGAGAAGGGCTGATTCTAGGGAAGTTGTCGGCCTAGTTGATATGGTTAAGCATAGACTTGGGTCAGAAGCGCAACTTCAAGGCTTCGGGTTCACTGTTCCGACTTCGGACATCAATGCCTGCAACAGCGAGAGTGTCTACAAGACTCTGAGGCGGATGACGGATAAACTCAAGGCTCAGTTAAGGCTGGCTGAACAAATCGTGGCAGTGGATGCTCGGCGCGTTGCAGAGATAGTGTTGACTACGCATTTCCTCCGCGACATCTCGGGAAACCTCCGCGCCTTCACAACACAGAGTTTCAGATGTAAGAGATGCAACAAACGCTTCAGAAGGGTCCCGCTGAGAGGCAGATGTGTGGAATGCGGCAGTGAACTGACCTTAACCGTCTACCGGGGCGGTATTGAGAAATACTTGGAAGAGGCGCGCCGCCTTGTTGAAACATACGGGATATCCAAGTATTACTCTCAACGTTTGTCGCTGATCGAAGAGGAGATTGCCTCTCTCTTTGAGAGCGGCGAAGCTACGAAACAGACAGCTCTGTCTAGGTACTTGAGTTCCTGACGAAAAGCCTTTTAGCGTTTTCCGCATAGTCCTAAGTGGGCATGTTTAGAGCTTCCTATCACCCTAGAGCTTTCCTGATACACAGAAGAAATGTAGCACGAGGGTTGGCCACAAGGACAAAGATCATCTCCTCCCTTGAGAAAGAAGATCTGACCGCAAAAGGATTGGGTCAAGTGACCGGCGCAAGTTACTCAGCTCTGCTGTATCACCTCCACTTGATGGAGGATGAGCACCTAGTCACTAGGCAAGATGGGAAACCATACATCTGGAAACTAACTGGTGTAGGCCAGAAAAGGCTGATCGAGATTTGAAGGGTTTCGGCGGCTCATGAATGGGCTCAGAGGTAAGCGAATCAACAACCTCCCAACTATCCCCAATTTGAAGGCAAATCTAGACGGGCCGCCACCTATGGAAGTGTAGCCCAACTTGACGGCGCGTAAGATGCCGCCCACATTGCGGCTTTCTGTATACACAATAGTATAGGCGTCTCCGACTGTTTTGGCAAAATGAGAGTCGCTGCCTGCAGTTACTGGCACCCTCAGCCTTTTTGCCAACTCAAGGTTCTTTCTCAGGAAATGCTGTGGCAGAGGAGTTATGGCTGAGATGGCTTCCAACCCGTCAATCTGGAGGTTCTTTAGGGTGCCCTCCTTAGCCCTTCCAAACAGGGGCACGGTTGGGTGTGGCAGTATAGCTAGGCCTTGCTGGGCGTGGATTCTCTGCAGGGTCTCGGTCATTGGAAGGTCTTCTGGTATAGTTTTTCGTATTCCTAGAGCCAAAATTTCTCCTTGGGCTGTCTTTATCTCTTCACCGGGTATGATGATAAGTGTGCCCTTCTTCTTGAGGGCTTCATACGCTCCTTCTAGGGTTTGGTGATCCGTTATAGCCAAACCGTCGAGGCCTCTGCTTTGCGCCACCGCCAAGACTTCGTCAACTGAGGCGCTAGAGTCCGAATACCGTGTGTGTACGTGCATGTCAATCTTCAGCATCAACGGCGACTTGAACCCTCAACTCTGCCGGTTTCATAGGGTTGATGAAAATGAAGAGTTAAAAACTTTATGTGCATGCTTCGCGAAATGAACAGATTCCAGAGGCGAGATGTGACTAAAGCCTAGAGCCTCTCCTTGGCATCCGCATTCGCGTAGGTCTCAACAATTTCCCCGAAGTACAATGTGTGGAAATCGCCGCGTGGATAGCAGGTCATGATAACATCTTTAGGCAGGTCCTCTGGTACAACTTGAGTCTTATAGGCGACCCTGCACTCGTAATGTATGACGCACTCAGCGATTACAGGTGATCTGACTTTCTTGCCAGGTAGTAGCCTTAAGCCTTTCTCCTTGAACTTGTCATGATCTCTACCGGACACGGTGCCACAGTAATCCACGATCTCCTCCATCCCTCTTCCGGGCACATTGACGGTGTAATCACCAGTATCCTCTATGAGCCTGTAGGTGTACCTTGAAGGCCTAATGGCTACCATGAAGAAGGGCTTCCCCCATAAGCGTCCAGGCAGGCCCCATCCAATCGCCATGACGTTGGCTTCCTCCACGTCCCCCGAGACTAGTAAAAGACCGCATTGGCCAAGGCGGTCAACTGTCTCATCAAGGTACCGCGTCGGAGGAATCCTGACCTTTCTAGTCATGTTTCCCCAACTCTCAAATCCAAAAAATGCCTCGCCATCTAGCAGGTAGCGCTAACCTTCTTCTCGTAGGGCTGTTGCGAGAATGGGGGCAACAGAGACTTTTGCATGTTCGTTCACTACGCTGTCAGTTCCCACAATCTCTTCCACAGTTGATTCCTTCAGGATTTTCAACGCATCTCCGAGAAGCAACGCATGCGAGACTCCGATGAACACTCTTCTGGCTCCCTGTTCTTTGAGCATCATTGTGGCGTTCGCCGAGGTTTTGCCTGTGCTTATGATGTCGTCGATTATGATGGCGTCTCTTCTCTTCACGTCTAGCTGTTTCGTGTAAGTCGTAATCTCGCCTGTGTAGTTGTCCCTGCTCTTTCTCAGAAAGTCATAGTCAGCGTTGATCGTCTTAGCAGCGTATCTTGCCCGTTTTATGGCTATCTCTTCATCATCAGGCGATATTACGAGAGGATCCTTGAGGCCCTTTGCAGCAACGTATTTCGCAAGTTCTCCTGAAGCCGTAAGATTGTGAGCCGGAATCTTGTACATCTTCAGTACCTTTTCGTTGTGTATGTCTACCGTGTAGAGGGCCTCAGCGCCCAACCTTTCCAGTGTCTCGGCGATCATGCCGGAGCTTAGGCATTCACCGTCGAGGTATCGTTCGTCTTGGCGGCTGTAGGCCAGATATGGGATGAAGACCTTCACTGATTTGGCTCTGAAGGCTGTTGCTGTATGGAGCATGAGGAAAAGCTCCATCACGCGGCTGTCCTGAGGCGGATAAAGGCTCTGGACGATCAGCAGGTCTTCGCCGGAGATTCTTTCTTCGAACTTAAAGTAGAATTCACCGTCTGGGAAACGCTTCGTTCTGACCGACACCAATGGAAGGTTCAAAGACTGGCTGACCCTTCGCGCCAATTCCAGAGAACCGGAGCCTCCAACAATCTTCAAGACAGTGTCCTCCGAAACGGAATGAGATTTGAGGAAAGCTAAAGATAAAACCTTCTGTTACTGATCTTGAATATGGCTCAGTGCATGGGAGCCTTTGGCGTTTTGGGGGGGCAGCCTTGAGCAGTAAGGTGTATGCTTTAGGTTATGGTCGCTCGAAGGATGCAAAAGAATTTGTTAAAATTTTTGAAGGGGCTCAAGGTAGATGTGCTCGTAGACGTGAGGCGGTTTCCCCGAAGCAAGAATTCTCCATACGCTATGGAAAACCTTAGAGCTGAATTGTCGAGAAACGGAATCAGGTACGAGTCGTTAGCCGAGTCTCTAGGTGGCTTCCGAAGGGGAGGATACGAGAAATACATGGAGACATCTGAATACAAGGGCGGGATAAGAAAGCTACGTGAAATATCCAAGGGCAATAATATCGCAATCATGTGTTTGGAGCCGAAGTCAAAGCACTGCCACAGAAAATCTATCATGCAAACCCTTGCCGACCTGGGAGCCGAAGTGATCCCCCTAGAATAGGAAGCGCCTTCACTCCTTGCCCGCTATTTCATACCATATGGTCTTGTATTCCTGTCCTATGTTGAATGTCCTGTAATCTCCATCGACGGATACCGGTACCTCTTCCGCTCGTTCACCGGTGTTGTCCAGCGCCCAAACCTCAAGGGCCTCAGAAGCCTTTATCTTCACTCTCGCTTGTATGCCCTCAACCAGTGTTGGGGCGCCACCCCAGATGGTTCCACATGTGATGCCGCCACGGTACTGCTCAATCTCCGTTAAGTCCGCTGAGCCTACGGCTATGACCCTTCCCCCATCATAAGCGCTCACAGTCATGCCCGTGTTGGTTGCGTATCCCACTGCCACGAGCAACAGCCTGCCCCAATTGGTGAAGCCTTCGCCCTCAATCACGCTCAGCGTTATTGCCCCCCAATCATCCAGCAATGTCTCACCGAGCTCAATTGACACAATTCCAAAATCGTAACTTTTTCTGCCGCTGAACCCGACAATCGCAACGGTTTTTGAAGCATTGATGAGCAGCACGCCACGGTCCCGGTCAGAAGCGTTCCAAACTATCTCTCCAGTGTCCGACTGGTAGAGCGGACCGAGCGTGATAGTGGCATTTGGACCTAAGCCTTGACTCGGCTCTGGGCTACACTCAACAATCAGGGCTGTTCTATGCATGAGCGGCGCAGCTGGGCTCATTCCGAGGAACCTCGCATTAGGCAAGTTCCAAGCAGTCGCCCTGCCGGTCGCTATGAGGCCCATCTCCCTTTGCCTGTCCAGCCTTGCAGTCACCAGCATTACGGCGGGTTTGAGGTCTCCTCTTGTGAAGATTAGGTAGGCGGGTATTATGGTCGCCATCTTGTTAGGGTGCTGATCTATGTCGAAGTAGCTCCTTATGCGCCTAGAGTCCCAATTGTCTCGGCTGCCATAGTCGAAAAGGAAGATTCCATCCCAGTCTTGAAGCGCAGCGTAGGTTGCAAGGGTCACGACCGTCTCAGCGTCATACATGTTGGGCGCCGGGTGATTGTATTCGGTCACTATGTGCGGCTTTCCGTAAACCCTCTTCAATGCCAACCACCCTAGAGTGCTGTCATCAAGATGGTTGACCATAGGTTCATTCATGACATACCAGTTGTCAGGGTCCCAAGGGGTTCCCGGGAATGATGGATGTTGCCAGTAAGCATGGGTATCTACGACGTCCAGTCTGGACATGATATTGGGTGTGCTGCAACCGACTATTGTGCCGACAACGAGAGCCTTTACTCCAAGATCTTCCTTAAGGTAATCGTACATATTCACGAAGTATTCTTCTTCCAGATCCCAGAGGAATTCAACCCAGTCCCTTCGGGCAGCGACCGTTCTCCCTCCAAACTCGCCTAATGTGAAGATTTGGACTGTGGAGTCTTGGAGGCTCTCGCCTTCCCTCAGCCCGTACCCCTTGGAAGGCTTCATGGAGAAGGACGAGAATTGATAGGTGGCTGTTGCGGCTCCGAGGTTTGAGATGTCGAGCCTAGCATTGTCCTCGGATGCTGAGGCCACTAGGGCTATCTTGTATTCCTTCCAATCAGGGGAGAGATCAACCTCCACCCCGTTCGACAACCCTTCCCACGGCTCATGTGCCTGCCTGAGAGACACGCTCACCGTGACGTCCCTGTCAGCTCTAGCCTTGAAACTGACGAGATAGCCCTCTTCAGCCTTGATTTCTAGACTTGGATAGTTGAATTGCACATGCCAGCCTGCGGAGCCTGTCTGCGACACGATGATCTCTAGCGCCTTTTGTCCCCCCGGTCCGTCAACTATCCTGTAGAAGGCTTCTGCTCCGTTGTGAGTTTCTACAACCCAACGTTCTGTTCCTGCCTCGAAGTAGCCATTGCTCAGCAGTTCAACCTGTGGCGCCTCTGATGCTTCACCCCAAGCTCGCGTGAGATTGCCGGTCGAGCTGTACTTGATCCCTAGATGCTGGTTCCATCTTTCTCTGAGTCTTTCCCTGAAGACCTCGGGTAGCCTGTCTACGACTCCTCCAAGCCAGCCGTGGATCAAGCCTTGCTCATTGACAATCTCGACGAAAGCTACGGCTGGGTCCTCCGTGTACGTCAGTTCCGTGTAGGGGTTCCGGTGGGTCAAAAGTTGTAGGGCATACTCTCTTTCAAGATCTACAACCTCTTCCACGAAGAATCCCAGAACCTGCTGGTCCTTCCAGTCAATGGCATTCACCTCGGATGGGAGACCGTCGGCGTTGGTGAACCTCCGCGAGACAAGAAGGTTCAAGTCTACGTATATGCCATTTACCTCGAGTTTGGCTATGAAATAGTCGAGTCTGTCAAGCGCCTCCTCGTTCAGTTGTCTCGTGTTGTCGAACGTCTTGTCGAATATGTTGAATGTCTCCCAAGAGGCGTCCATGTGATGGAAACGCACTACATTGATGCCAAACTTCGCAAGCCTAGCCGCTATCTTCTCTGCATCACTCTTCTGAGGAAAGGCTGCACCGCCGCAGATGTTTATGCCCAGAAACCTTATGCGGCTGCCTCCAACGTAGAGGTGACCATCCTCGCCTACATAGAGGTGTCCAAGGCTGCCAGCTGGCCTGTCAATCCATCTGCTGAGGCTGACGAATGTCTCTTGAGAATCGTCCCAAGGCAGATAAAAGGGGAAAAGCCTTCCCTCTCCTTTCCTAGGCATCATAAACTGCGAGGACAAGACCGCCAAGGAAACCAAGGCTACCACCACCAGAACCCAGATTGTTTTTCTCGTAACCAAAGTCAGCCGCTCCTGCCTAGAAAAGGTTTGCAGTCAGATCTAGGCATGTTTCAGACTCGCCCTACTCTATGAGAATCCTTCGCATGAAAGATAAAGGTTTTCAGCATAGCCCCTCGATGGGGCATTCTGGTCCCTGGGATTCCTTGGAATCAGAAGCAGTAGTGGCTCAGATTGGCCTCTGGGTTCTGGCTTGGTCAACCCCAAGGTGCTCTCTGTGGTTACAGCTTGTAGTATCTGGGTTCAGAGTCCTTCTTTCTCGGGATGGTTAGCTCGAGTACTCCATTTCTGTATTTTGAAGTCACTTTTTCCTTGTCTATGTTCCCCGTCGGCAATTCAATCATCTTGTGGAATCTCTTGGCGGTAACCTCAACCTTACCTTCCTTGAAGTCGAGCTTTATGTCGTTCTCCTCTTCGCCTGGCAACTCAACGTAGACTCTTACGGCATTCTCCTCTTCGAAGACATCTGTCAGAGGATCACGAATCTCTTTAGAAGCGTCGCTGGGAACCTTGAATGGGCTTTCAGGTGTTGGTCTCCTGCGTGGTCTAAGGGACCCAAAGGGGTCAAAAGGCTCAATCAGATTAGAAGGCTCGTCTGTCCAGAAATGCCCGCGGATTATGTAGCCCTTTGTGCCTGGTTTGTCGATGCGTTCGACTTCCCAGTCGCCTTTGAGTTTGCCGCTCTTGATTGCCTCTTCAATCTTGCTCATTCTTCTCTGGAGTTTCTCTACGAATCTATCGCTGAAGACGCCAAGATCGCCGAAAAGGTCGTCGAAATCGGAAAACGGGTCCATTCTTGTCTTTCACCTCCCTTAGAAGTCTTCAAACTCTTCCAGTGCCTCCATTAGGCGTCTCAAGGCAAGGCTCATCACGAATTCCACTCGCCCAAAGTCGGAGCATTGATATCGGCCTTTCTCAACCCTCTCCAAGAGTCCGCCCTCGCTGAGTTTCCGTGTATTCTCCCAGACGAGCTTTGGATTTAGCCCTAGATCGCGCATGAACTCGGCGAACCTTATGGTCTGATCCTCTTCTTCTAAGATTCGTTTCATCATCCTTAGACGGGTCTCGTGTGCCAAGGCGTCAAAAAGCTTCGAAAAACGGCTGAATTCACTTTCCATGGATGCCAACTCATCTTCCAGCTGGTTTCTTGACCAGTCTTTCATGGATAATGGCATCTCGAAGAAGACCTTGCTATTCTTGATCAGTAGCAGCTTCAAGCCCTCAAGCTTGTTGAAGGCAGTTTTTCTAGAGGTTTGGATCCACTCTGTGTCAGGAGTGGTCTTGTGAGTCTGATCTTCATAGGGCAGACATATGACTTCGTCAAAGAAGCTCCTGAGATCTTCGAGCTTGTTTTGGTCGCAATGTCCACACTCGACCGCTATCTTCCGATCTTTGTTCCACCCGACAACATCGATTCGATGGTCTTTGAACCCGAAGTCTTCGTGGATTTGGCCCTCTTTGAACCCTCTCTGTATCAGAATCTCTTTTGCTCTTTCAATCAGACATGTGTGACCGAGGCTCAATCTCATTACCTTACCATTCGGTAATATTCCTTACCAAACGGTAATATATAAGCCTTCTGTTGCACCAATCAGCTGCCATTGCCTCCATATAGCGATGTACCCTATGTTGGCCTGAGTACCATAGTCACAAGTTCAACCAAAATTGAACCAGCAGAGCGCCTATTCCGCAGATCTTGGCACCGGAATCCCTATCTGCCTTCAGAGAATATGTCAGGTCTAGAACTGCCGCCACGCAGTTTGTTCTCACTATGGATATGCGCTTTCCTGGAGGTTTGGATGTTTTGAGTCTGAAGAAGACGGGATTATTAGCGATCGATCGACAGTCTTTTTCAATGCTGATTCAACAGCTCTCATTTGAGTCCGCCAAATCCTTATATGGATTCCGAAAGTATTGTTCTGGAACAGTCAGAATCGGGGCATTGTTCAATTATGGAAGTGATCGATTCCATACCGGTGGAGTTTGACACACGGGAAATATTGCGCACGATGAAAGCCGGAAGGCTGCGAAGATTAGAGGACAAGAGCATAAGCGCGCTCTTAGACCGAGGTCGCCGGCTAATAGACCCCAAGGCCGTCTACACATTCCTAAGGGTCAAGACCATAGAGAGAGATGAAGTTCACCTAGACGGCGGACACACCTTAGCAAGCGTAGTCCTTGCCGACATGCTTGAACGTGATCAGGAGATCGCTGCCCATGTCGTCACAATAGGGCCACGGCTTGAGAAAGAGGTCTCAGAAGCAGGCAGAAGCAGCGTCTTTCGCGCATGGGTCTTGGAGAACATGGGAGATCACGCCTTAGCGAAGGCAGGCGCATACGTCAGATCGCGTATTGAGGAGAGGTTGGGAAATGCCATCTCCGGCTTCGGTCCGGGAACCGGAACGGGCAGGCTCTTCGGCATCGAGCAGCAGAAAGTGCTCTTCCAGATTTTGGACCCGGCGAAAAATATCGGGGTCCGCCTTACGCCGAGCTACCTCATGGTGCCAAGAAAGTCAGTCTCAGGGGTCTTTGCTGCAACCAGTATGGAGTATGTTGCCTGCCAGTACTGTCCGAGAGAGAAGTGTCAGAACCGGAGGAAACCCTTCAGCGGCGAATATTACTCCGTAAGATGTGAGAATAGAGATCTGTCGTAAAGCCCTAATTCGTGTTCTCTGCTATAGTGTTCCTTCCGTATGAGGCTGACCAAGCAATGATTCGTTGCCCATCATTGATGCTAGGATTCTGCTAGGCGACCGGGGTCATGACAGTGGCCGGCGAACGTTTATATCTCGACTCACGAACCTCCCCTCGGTGATCTGATGTCTCAGAAACAGGTATTAGAAGAACTGAGGAATATTCGGGAGCTATTGACTCCTAAGCCTCCGCCTCCACCTCCGCCGCCTCCAAAAGGGCTGATTGCAGAGTTCAAGGACTTCATTGGCAAGACTGGAGTGCTTGGCTTGGCTATTGGCTTCATCATGGGCACTTATATTGGTAAGGTGGTCTCTGCTCTTGTTGGCGACATCATAATGCCTATTCCGGGCGCCTTCATACCAGGCGGGGACTGGCGAAAGGCAGTGGTGTCTCTGCCCGTGGGAAACGGTATGAACTTCGCTGTGGGCGACTTCGTAGGCGTCGTCATCGACTTCCTCATAATAGCCTTCGTAATCTTCCTAGTAGCCAGATATGCCAGAAAGATAGGGCTCAGATAGCCTTCCTCTCCTA
>CAYRBK010000020.1:0-1310 GCA_964422605.1 uncultured Candidatus Bathyarchaeia archaeon
ATCTGCGATGTGAACTTCTGGGCTTCTCCTTTGGCGTCCAGAAGGGCGCGAGACAGATCCTCTTTTGCCTTTTCAAGTTCCCCGATCTTCTTCTGAGCCTGTTCCTTCCCTCTCACAGATTCTTCTATTTCATTCTCTAGGACCAACATCTGTCTCGTTGCCTTCTCCAACTGAACTGAGGCGTTTTCTAGGCTGACTTTTAGGACGCTCTCGATCTTCGACTGAAGCGTCGAGAGTTCCGTCTCAGCCTCCCCGACCTTTTGTCTAAGGATGATGATCTCGTCTCCCAGAAGCTCCCGTTTCTGCTCCCTTTCGTGAACTACAGAGGGGTCAATTCTTCTCTTCAAATCGGCCAGTTCCTGCTGTATTCGGGCTTCCTCGCTTGCTAGTTCATCCCTCCTCTTCCCGTAGAGTTCAATCTGAGCCTTTTCCTGTTGGAGAAGGTTCCGGAGGGTCGCCGCATTCGTCTCTGCCCGCGCATTGTTGAGTTTGGTCTGATGGATGCTCTTACTCGTCCGTTCGATCTCGCCCTCAAGCTTTGCTGATGCTTCAGCAAGCCTCGTAATCTCCTGTTGCGTTTCTGCTACCTCTTTTTCAAGTTCGCCAATGAAAGTTTCCCTTGTGCTCAGACTGTTCTTGAGCGCTTCGACTGCCTTGTCCAAGGTCTTGAGGGCAGACTCGCTTGGGACAAATGAGGAAAAGTCTACAGGTGTCCTATAGAAGCCGCTTTCAACACCTCCACCTGCCTCGTAAAGGTCACCGCTCAAAGTGACTGACCTAAGCCCGGTGTGAGACGCCATCAACGCCGCTTTCTCATCCGCAGCCAACAGCGTGTCCCCGAGAACGAAGGAGACAGCAGAGGCATATTTTCCATCATGTTTCACGAAGGCGGAGGCTCTGTCGCTTATGCCCTCAATCTGCGGGATGCTTACTCGATTGCTGGGTGAAAGCCCCTGAAGCGGGATGATCTTGATTCTGCCAAGTCTAAGTCTCCTCAGGGTTTCGACGCAAGCAAAAGCGACATCCAGATCCTCGACAATCAACGAATCGAGCCATCCAGCCGCCGCAGCTTCCACTACCCGCTCGTATCCCCTTCTTATCTCGACAAGGTTCCTAAGTCGGCCGTCTACGCCTTGGATCACGCCAAGTCCGCCTAGCTCTTCGATATGCTTCAGCGCCGTCTCTTCGATTTTCACTTTTTCTGCAAGTTCCTTCTGGGCTTCAAACTCGACAAGAGCCTCTCTAGCTACATCAGCTATCTTTCCAGCTTCTCTGACTTCGGTTTCCAGAATCCTCCTTCTATCAGTGCG
>CAYRBK010000020.1:1410-29775 GCA_964422605.1 uncultured Candidatus Bathyarchaeia archaeon
CTGATCGATATGTCGGCTGATTTCATTTTCTCCTCAGCCTCAGCCTTCTCTGCGTCATACTGAGCGATGCCAATCATATCCTCAATGATCTTCCTCCTTTCTTGGGGCGAGATCTCAGCCAGCCGCGTAAGAGCGCCCTGAAGGATGACATTGTGCCCATAGGGGCTTATGCCAGCCATCGAGAGGACTTCGATGACATAGGCTCTGGAGACCTTTCTTCCGTTGACCCTGAATTCGCTCTGACCGTTCTGGTCAATCTCACGGGAGATCGTAACAGTCGCGGTCTCAGTAGGTAGGCGACCGTCAGAGTTGTCAAATTGAATCGTCACCTTTGCCTTGTTCTTCTTGCCGATGTTCGGGTTGGAGCTCCCATGGAAGATGAGGCTTGAAAAGTTTGAAGCTCTCAGCCTTCTTGCGCTAAGCTCCCCGAGGCCGAACAAGACTGCGTCTATGATGTTTGTCTTTCCGCTTCCGTTCGGTCCAGTTATCACGACGAACCCTTTCTCAAGCTGTAGGATTGTCTTCTTTCCGAATGTCTTGAACCCGTTCACTTCAATCTTCTTTATATACGGCATCCACTCAGTTCCTCCGATTCGCCTCGTTGAGCGGTATCAGTTCAACCGGTCCGTGCCGTTAGTGCCTAGGTCGATGACGAACTTACGCCCCTGCGAAAGCGATCAGCCGTCATATGTATGAACCGTTTCACTTTGTCTTCCTCTCCGTAGACGAGGACATATCCATCCCTTTGGGTCTTCAGTCCCAGTCCAATCTCCTTTGAGAGCTTCTTGATCTTCTCCAAGGTTATCTCTGCTGACGGCTCTATCCTGACCCAACTCTTGTCTCTGGGGATTCCAATGGGGAACCTGCGGGGAGGCTTGGGCTCGCAAGTGAGAACGGTTCTCTGAGCTTCAGCAATCTTTTCCAACCATTCATCAGCGTATTCCTCGCCAAGCTTTCTCTTCGCAGCTGATAGGAGATGGGATTCGACACTACCCAAGTATTCCTCGATCCTCAGCAGATTCTCGACGCGAGATCGGTCTACCTTAAGAACCTCTATCATGGTTTTGGCGGAGCGAAGGTCCCTCACCACCGCCGGAGGGATTGATTCTCCACTCTTCCGTAGCTCAGCAGCCAGATCAGCCAGAAGTTTCCAGCGAGCTTCATAGTTCAGGTTCGGTGCGCCTCCGAAGTCCGACCGAGACATGGTCTAACAGCTAGCATCAGTGAATGCTGTATTGTCTACCGACTTCTTCATCACATTCTTCTCGTGGAACGGTTTGCTTGATAATGCTGTTGCTTTTTTTAGTTCGGGCGATAAAATCACAGAGTATTGCCATTCTAAATATCTCTTTCTAATACGTCGATCTATCTGAGAATGTTGCGAGTAACCTCCGCGCCACAAGCAAACCTATTTTAGAGAGGACGCAGTGAATCTGAAACGTAATCAGAGATGTACGAGTTCAATTATAAGCAAGCCGTAATCCTCAGATACGACCTGAAGATGAGTTGTGGAAAGGCATCCGCACAAGCTTGCCACGCGGCCGTTTCGGCTACGGAGAAGACAAGAAAGGCGCATCCTTCCTGGTGGCGAGAATGGATGGTAGAAGGCCAACGCAAGATCGTCTTGAGAGTGGACTCTGAAGCTGAACTGCGGGAAATCGAGAGGCAAGCTGAAAATATGAAGATCTCAGCCGTGTTGATCTCAGATATGGGATTAACTGAGCTCCCGCCTGGGACAGTCACGGCCCTTGGAATAGGTCCTGCTCCGGCAAACCTTCTTGATAAGATCACTGGGAATCTTCCTCTTTACTGATCGAGGCTTGGAACCTTTGGGGGCCTGATCGCTGTGAACGTGCCCAAGCTCGAAGCTGACTTGGGAATCGAAGTCTATGCTTCTAAGTCTAGAGGGATCGGCGGAACAATCAAGCACAAGCCGGAAGAGTTCATTGTTGAAGAGGTTCTCACTGACGGCTCGAAGGCTTCAGTCCAACCAAGCGACAAGACTATACCGCCTTCTGAACGCGGGCGTTACCTCGTGTGTATTTTGATCAAGAAAGGCTGGGACACCTTCGCCGCGGTTAGAAAGGTGGCACACCAGATCGGGATAAGCCCCGACAGAATCAACGTGGCAGGAATCAAAGATGCCCGAGCTTTGACAGCCCAGCACGTGAGCATCTGGGGGGTGCCGGTTGAAAGGCTGCAAAGGGTTGACCTGAAGGGCATAGTGATCACTCCGATTCGTTTCTCGTCAGAGAAGATCTCGTCAAGGCTGCTCCTGGGAAACCAGTTCAATATCATAGTGAGGTCCATAGGCTACGGTCAAGCAACGGTCCAGAAAAGGATACAAGAGGCATGCGTTGAACTGACGACTCTAGGCGGAATTCCCAATTTCTTCGGGCACCAACGCTTCGGCACCATCAGATCCGCAAGCCACTGTGTTGGCCGCTTACTAGTGAAGGGCAGCTTTGAAGAAGCAGCGCTTGTCTTTTTGTCGGAACCGAGCCGTTACGAAAATCCAGCTGCAAAGGAGGCGCGCAGATTTTTGCGTGAAACCCGAGACTTCAAGTCCGCACTCAGGATGTTCCCAAGAAATCTGGTCTACGAGAGGGTTATGCTTGTCCGTCTGTCGAAGCATCCGAGGGATTTCTTGGGGGCTTTTCGGAGAGCGCCATCCAGCCTCCGTCTTTTCCTCGTCCAAGCTTATCAGTCTTTTCTGTTCAACAGGTTCCTTAGCGAGCGGATGAGACGGGGGATCTCAATCAGCAGGGCACAGATTGGGGACTATGTTGTCGACTTGGATGAGAGGGGGCTTCCAGCCAAGAGCTTCAGGAAAGCGGAGGAAAGCAGCATCTCGAAGATTGAGCAGAAGATCGAAGGACGGAAAATGACTGTCGCCATACCTTTAGTCGGGTTTAGGCAACTGCCTTCAGACGGGGTTCAAGGTGAGATCGAAGAGGAAATCCTCGAAAGAGAATTGACCACGCCTGACGACTTTCGACTGCAGAAGATGCCCGAAGCAAGCGCGGCGGGCGGACTGAGAACTGCCTTAGCTCCAGTTTGTAACCTCGGCATCGAAGTAAAGGATCAGCCAGCTGACCAAGACGGGCTTAATGCCAGCTTCCACTTCTTGCTTCACAAAGGCTCATACGCAACCATCCTCCTACGGGAATTCATGAAACCCAGAGACCTGGTGAGAGCTGGTTTCTAGGCCGACCGGAAAACATGTGGAACCAGCGTAAGGTCTCCGCAGGTCAAAGCATTCTGTATCGGCAACACGGAAAAGCAACCAAGACCACAATGAGCCTAGGGTGTGAGTCTGAACCTGTCCCTCGGAAAGAGGACAACCTCTCTGATGTTTCTTATGCCCGTGAACATCATCATCAAACGTTCGAGGCCGATTGCCCATCCAGCGTGGGGAGGCATGCCGTAATCGAAGGCTTGAATGTGATACTTGAAAGCCTCTGGGTGCAAGCCCTGCTCCTTAAGCCTCTTCACCAAGACATCCTTGTCGTGCACGCGGGTGCCGCCGGAAGCTATCTCAATCCAGCGCCACATCAAGTCGAATCCCTCGCTTAATCGGGAGTTGTCATCTCTGGGCTTTATGTAGAAGGGCTTTAGACTTGTCGGCCAGTCGGTGACAAAGTAGAAGTAGGGGTGAATCTTTCCCAACGTTCTATAGGCTAAGGTCGGTATGTCTTCGCCCCAACTGATCTTCACGCCCTCTCTTTGAAGGTCTTCAATAATCTGGTGGTAGGTTAATCGTTTGAACGGAACCCTAGGCACAGTGACCCTATGCCGAAGAACCTTGAGCTCTTGCTGGCACTTTTCCTTAGCAACCCTGCAAAGGTTGTGCATGAGCTCTTCGGCGACTTCCATGACGTCACCACCAGTGGCGAAGGCTTCCTCAACGTCGATAGATATAAACTCTGTGATGTGCCGTCTCGTATGAGACTTCTCAGCCCTATAGGCGGGACCAATCTCGAAAACCTTTTCGAAGTTGACAACTAGCTCCTCCTTGTAAAGCTGGGGGCTCTGAGCAAGAAAGGCCTCACGTTCAAAGTAATATATGGGGAAAAGGGCCGCCCCTCCTTCGGTTGCAGAGGCGATTATCTTGGGTGTGCTGATCTCAAGGAAACCCTTCTTCGATAGGAGTTCCCGGGTAGCTTCCAAGACTACATGCCGAATCTTGAATATTGCTTGATTCCTGTCGCTACAGAGATCCAGAACGCGTGAGTCAAGCCTTACGTCTATCTGCGCTGGAGTTCTCCCCGTAATGTCCAACGGAAGGGGTTGTTTTGCGATTCCGAGGATTCTGATACTTTCGGGTATTATCTCCGCACCTCTCGGTGCCTTTTCCATCTTCTTAATAATGCCCTTGGCGGCGATGCAGTCCTGTCTATGAAGTGCCCTTGATCTCCTCAATATCTCCTCGTCAGCTTCCGCCTCTGGAATGGTGATCTGAACCATGCCTTCCTTGTCCCGTAGGATTATGAACCTTATGCCGCCAAGGTCTCTGACCTCGCTGATCCAGCCCATAACGATGACTTCTTGCCCATTCAGTTCGGGTCCAATCTCGGCCGAAAAATGAGACCTGCGCCAATCTCCTAGTTCGTCAATCTTCATCTTCATAGTGCCGCCGTCAAGCCGCGAACTCTATTCTGAGAGCCATTCCCTGAGCCGTTCTCGCAATCTCTTTCAAGGCTTTGAAGTACTTCGAAGCTTTCCTCTTCTCTCTTCCTTTCAAGATCACTCTTGTCTCAGTGGTCCCGTCTGGAAGCCAGATCCTGTTTATGGTCAGGATACTCATTGGTGCAAGCAAGTCTTCTAGGAATTTCCTTTCATCCGATTTGTACTCGAGCACACGAACTGTCTTTTTTGTCTTGTGTTCCAGGAGTTTGATGATCTTCCCGCCGTAGCTTAGAATCTTGGCTATATCGCCTTGGTTGACGAGAATAGCCAGAACGCCGTCGGCTTCAACTACTTTGTGGAGGTACACATCCTGAAGCGGCGGAAATTTGTCTTCGATAGAAATGAGTAGACGTCCAACCTCTAAGTCTAGTTGGCTTACCTCTCCTTTCTCAACCTTTTTCTTGCATTTGGAGCATAACATTCCGCTTCTCAAGCAGAATTGGCATAACTCCGCTTTCACCGATCCCTAAGCCCTCCAGAAATAAAGGAGGTGTGACGGAGCGCATATTTCCTGATTTTTCTCCTAGCGCATCAGTGTTATCTCTATTGTGCTCACGTTTACGGTTGTGTTGGCGCCTTCGGCCAATTGAAGCTGTTGTGTTCCGATAGAGATATTACCTATCTTCACGTCTGGCAAGAATCTTCGCCTCGCAATCTCGACAACATCGACAGCCCTGCTTATCGCCCGCCCCCTAGCCTTAATATATACCTCTTTAGCTCCGCCGTGAAACAGAGTTATGCAGGCTAGAACATAGTTCATCACTGGCTTCTGTCCAATGAGCACCGCGTTGTTTTCTGGCAACCTTGCCGCCTCACTCCTTGTTCTCCTTATGTAGCGTAAACTTACTGCTCTGTGACCATCAATAAATAGCTTGCGGTATACAACAAGCTGATTGAATTTCATTCAAAACCAAAAGACATATATTAGCTTCTAGCGGGGAAATGGGTAACAACAGCGCTTAGGGGTAAGAGATTGCCAATCACCGACCCACTCAAGAGGACTATAGCACAGAAGAAGAGACTCTACATGAAGATATGCCGAGAATGCGGGGTCAGGAACGCTCCAACCGCCAAGAAATGCAGGAAATGCAGAAGCTCAAACCTAAGGTGGAAAAAGAGGGAAAAATCCCGCTAGACAGTTCACCGACAGGAATCTGGCTCTGAACCTAGCTTGCTTTTGCGAGGTTGATTCTGCAATCACAGTTCTAGGATTATCTCTACTTGGCAACCCTCGGGTATATTCATAGTCCCCTTCCAAGAATCGCCGACCGCCACCATGGCAAAGATTCCCGAGACCTCAGCTTTGGCTTTTCTGACAAGATTGAGCAAGGCGGACTGGGTATCGCCGCTCTTGATTATATCGTCGACCACGAGGATACTGTCACGTTTCTTTATGGCATCCTTTGGCACATAAAGGGTGACGGTGTAACCAGAACCGCTGAGGGTATAGGTCTCCTCAATGAACGATGAGACTCCCACCTCCTTGGTTGGCTTAGCCACTACAACATTCACGCCCAACGCGTGTGCGACCATAGTCGACAGAGGCACTCCGTCAACGGCTGCAGTCAAAACCTTTGTTATTCTTTTTCCAGCAAACTTTGCGAGAACGTGATCTGCCGCCCGTCTGAGCAGATTTATGTCGCCTACTATCGATGTGTTATCGAAGTACCCCTTACTGTCAAACTTGATTTCTCGCCGCAACTCGGTGTCTAGCGCCACAATCTTGGAAAGAGCTTCCCAGAGGATCCGAGCTCTCTCCGTATTGGGGAGGACATGGCCCTTCACATACCTGCTCAGAACTGTTACTGGCAGACCAGTCTTGGCAGCCAGTTCTCGGTAAGTGTACCGGGTCTTAGCTGTCCCTTTAGCTGTTCTAAGCAGTTCGACGGTTGCCAGACGGAGTTTGAGGTCTTCGACGTGGGTTGCCATCCTTTATCACTTCTAATGTGACGGCGGACAGAATCTGCTCAAAATTTACACACGAATGTATTAATATCTCTATCTGTTCTCTTCTATCTGCAATCTGATATGTGACGTTTCCGACCACGCCTCTTTGAGGTGGTGCTCGAACGGACCGCGGCTTTCCATCATCCTCGGTGGCGGGACTTTCGAAATAGATTTAAGGATAAAGCATCTTCTGCTATTCAAAAGACTGTGCCAAGGGCATGACTAGACTGAAAAGCTCCGAGGAAGGCGGGATGAACCTTTGAGTAGCAAACGACAGGAAGAAGGAAAAGTGAAGATAATATACAAGCCTGCGAAGGAGATTGTAATCCTCGATTACTTCCAGTTCTCAATGGAGAAACTGAACCAGATGTTCGCTAGGATAATACAGTCAGGTCTCCCAGTAATGGCGCAATGGGCTGAGGGAGTCCTCTTTGTCCATTTTCCCCTCGTGCCTGACACCAACGACCTCATGGAGAATTATCTGAGGGGCAGACTTTACTGGAGCTCAGCCAACTTCGCCCTGATGCCGAAATACGCTCCATCGATTAAGGTGACTGGTTTGGAGATCGCTGTCGTAGATGTGTCTGATCACCCTGTTCTCCGAGAGGTTGCGAAGTGGCTGAGAGAACATGCCAAAACAATAGGCGAATCGTAGAAACAAGCACCACGCAGAAAGGAGTTTTGTGCGAGAATCTCGTTGATTAGGTTTAAATATCTCGTTGTGGTTCTTTATCCCAAAAACTGGAGGATTATGTTTTGTTCGGTTACGCTGGAAGGATTCTGAGAGTAGACTTATCAACGGGGAAAACACGAGTGAATGCTCTGAGCGAGGAAGACGCAAAGAAATACATCGGCGGAATCGGCCTCGGGATGCATCTGTTACTCAGCAACTCGAAGCCCGGCGTCGATCCTCTAAGCCCGGAGAACCCGCTGATTCTCACAACCGGACCGCTGAGCGCAACGATAGCTCCCACAGGGGGGAATGGGCATGCCTTCGTGTCCAAGTCGCCTCTAACCAACGGCCTAGGCGAGGCTAAATCGCATGGGTTCTTCGGTTCAGAGTTGAAGAGAGCTGGCTATGACGCAGTGATCTTCGAAAGAAGAGCAGAGAAGCCGATGTACGTCTGGATTGATGACGACAACATTCAGCTCATGGACGCGAAGCATCTTTGGGGGAAGTCGCCTCAAGAGACCGAGGACAGGATAAGAGAGGACCTAGGCGACTACTATATTCGCATTGCCTCCATCGGAATGGGTGGCGAGAAGCTATCACGTGTCGCTTGCATTATGAATGATAAGACGAGAGCAGCTGGGCGGACTGGCATGGGGGCTGTGATGGGTTCGAAGAACCTGAAGGCCATTGCCATTCGCGGAACCCGAGACATATCCGTTGCGAAACCTGAGGAGTTCATGGAGTTCGTGAAGATGATGCATGAGAGGATGAAGGGGCCTGCAACGTCGAAGTATAGAACTCTGGGAACCCCGCTTAACGTTCTGGTCCACAATTCGCTGGGAGCCTTGCCAACGAGAAACTTCACTAACGCGGTTTTCGAAGGCGCTGAGAACGTAAGCGGAGAATATCTGAACGAACGTTTCGTCGCAAAGATTGGCGGCTGCTCATCTTGCGCTATGCGTTGCGAACATCTGGCCGTTGTTCCAGAGGGACCATACAAGGGCACAACTACGCGGGTGGAATATGAGCCTCTTTGGGCCTTTGGACCTCATTGTGGCGTGGATAGACTGGACGCGATAATCAAGGCGATGGACCTGTGCAACTACTATGGACTCGACAGCCTTTCAACGGGAAACATTGTAGGCTTCGCCATGGACTGCTACGAGCATGGCATCCTGACGAAGGAGGATACGGGCGGTATGGAGCTTGAATTCGGCAACGCCGAAGCCACTGTTGAGTTGGTCCACAAGATAGGCAAGAGAGAGGGCCTAGGCGACATTCTGGCTGAAGGAGTCAAGAGGGCTGCTGAGAAGATTGGGAAAGGAGCTGGGAAGTACGCCAACCATATTAAGGGGCTTGAGATGACAGGCTATGACATCAGAGGCCTGAAAACTGCGGCTATAGGCTATGCGGTCTCTTTCCGCGGGGCTGATCACAACCGCCACGGCGCTTACGGGGTTGACCTTAAGGGAACCGTTGACCGTTTCAAGGTGGAGAAGGGCCGATCGAAGTTTGTCATAGACATTGAAGACCTCTACACAATCATCGACTCGCTGATCGTATGCAAGTTCTCAAGGGGCGTTTACTATAAAGAGTACGAAGAACTCTCCAGATACTATACGCTTACTACGGGAATTGGCATGGCTCCTGAGGACCTTAGAAGGGCAGGTGAGAGGATAAATGACCTAGGGAGACTTTTCAACATCAGAGAAGGCCTCTCCAGGAAGGATGATCATCTTCCACCCAAGGTTATGAGCACACCCATCCCAGACGACACAGTTTCAAAGGGCAGCTACATCACGCAAAAGGAACTTGACTTCATGCTGGACGATTACTACGCCCACCGCGGATGGACGAGACAAGGCGTCCCAACCCTTGAAAAGCTCAAGGAACTGGGATTGGAGCACCTAACCTATATTGTTGAGGACAAGATTGAGAAGCCTAAGAAAGCGTGAAAAAGGAGGAATCGACATGTCATCAATCCACGCAAGGAAATTCGTCTCCGCAGACCCAGACAAATGCGTAGGCTGTTGCGTATGCGAGTATGCCTGCTCATACGAGAAGGAGAAGACCTTCAACCCGCTGAAGTCTCGGATACGCGCGGTACGGTTGGATACACTCATCAACCTGTCTTTGGCTTGCAGGCTGTGCGAAGATGCTCCATGCGTCGCAGCATGCCCAAGGGACGCGTTAACCCAGTCAGAGCAGACTGGGATCATCATGGTTGACGAAGACAAGTGCAACGGCTGCGGGTGGTGCATCGAGGCTTGCGACTACGGCGCCATAATGCTCCATCCAGAGAAGAAGGTAGTGTTTGCATGCGACCTATGTGACGGCAAACCCAAGTGCGTCGAATGGTGCCCAGAAGAAGCGCTGGACTTTGTGACAGCAGACGTGCTTGCACAGAAAGCTAGAATCACTGCCGTAAGAAAGCTGTTCCAAGAAGCAATGAAGCCGAAAACGACCTAGGCTTAGATAGTCCTCTCCTTCTTTTCTCTGGAATCGGCGGCAGAAGCCTTAGGGGGCATCAAATCAGTTGATGTAGTGCTCCGTCACGTCTGGTCTAGAGGCCATCGATTCTGATTATATATCTTCTCTCCAGCCGTCTTAGCGCATCAAAGAACTCGCTCTTCTGTTTCCCCTGCAGCTTGAAGTGTTGCTGCATGTCCCTTACACAAGACCAAGAGGTTCCGCTCTTTCTCAAGTGGCTCTGCAGATAGGTGATAACGAGACGCTCTATTCGGCCACACTTCCAAGTCGTGTTTCGGAGAAGGACAGCCATCGCCCTTAACATCCTCTGGGTCTCTCTTTTTGATCGTCTCGCCATCCGATCTCCTCGCCCTCATTAAGCTCCCGATTTTGTATTTATGCCTATCTGAGGAGCAAATCCTTAACAGAATTGCCTCAGCAAACTTAATAGTCCAGATAAGGTCGAGGCATCTGCCCTTTTTCCCGCACCGCAACCTTGAAAAGGCTTGACACACGAAAAGGATGTAGATAATCAATGACAGGTTATGTGTCTCCTAAGGCTCGCGTCGAGGGGTGCGTTGAAAGCGACGCCGTAATCCTCGGACCAACCAGCGTAGGCTCCGGAACGACAGTTGGCAAGGACGTCATCATCGGCTATCTAGTTGAGAAGACTCTAAGGTCGTTAGCCTCCTTGCGCCCTTTTGACATCGAGAAGTACGATGCTTCCAGCAGGGGCGCTGCAATCGGAATGGACTGCACGATTCGTTCCGGCACAGTCATCTACGAAACAGTCACTATTGGCGACAGAGTCAGAACAGGACACAATGCTCTCATAAGGGAAGGCAGCATCGTAGGCGACGAAACACTTGTCGGTTCCTCAGCGAAGCTAGATGGCACGGTCAAGATTGGGACGCGAGTGAAAATCCAATCGAACGCATATCTTCCCCACCTGACCGTGGTTGATGATGATGTGTTCATTGCGCCTAACGTCTGCTTCACAAACGATCCATACCCTCAAAGCAGACGTCTCGTCGGGGTCACAGTTGAGAAAGGCGCAATCATCTGCGCAAATGCCACACTCCTGTCCGGCGTAAGGATTGGCAGGAATGCGGTGGTGGGAGCAGCTGCTGTCGTGACGAAGGATGTTCCAGCGGATTCGGTTGTTATGGGAAACCCCGCACGTCTCCACATGACCCGCAAAGAATTCGATGAGAAAAAAGACGCTTGGGAAAGCGCTAAATATCCCAAAACGTGACCTTTGATGATGAACCGCAGCAGGTGTTTGGATGATTGGGGTGAAAGACTACAGAGTCATCGACCTTTCGGCTGAGATAAAACCAGGAGTCCTCAAGGTAGACGGCGAGTATCTCCATGGGAAGGGAAACCGTAGGTTCGAGATACAGCAGTTCACATATGCTACCGATAAGACTTTCATGCATTGGGTTGAAACTGAGACCCATGTAGGCACTCATGTCGAGCTCCCAGCGCATCTTGACGAAGGCGCGAAATCCTGTGCGGAGATGCCTATCGAAGCCTTCTTTGGTGAGGCTGTAGTGCTGAAATTCCGGTTCCTGAAACCTGAGGATGGTCAAGGTCAGCCGATAGTGCCGTCCCATCTGGGTGAGGTGAAGAAGGGAGACATCGTTCTGATGTGGAGCCCCTACGAAGGCCTCGAATCGCCTCACATTTCACCGGAAGCGGCGAAGTGGCTCGCAGAGAAACCTGTGAAGATGCTAGGAGTCCAGAATGTTAAGGTTGAGGCTTCACTGGATTCCATGGCTACACACACTAATCTATTGAGGAACGACATCCCAATTATCGAAGGCTTGGTGAACCTAGAGAAAATCAAGAAGAACCGAGTCTTATACATCGGATTGCCGCTGCGTGTTGCTGGCCTCGACTCTTCCTGGATACGCGCCATAGCCCTGGAGTCCGCCTCTTAGTCATACTCGTTTTTTCAGCACACCTTTCCGTTCCAGTGCTGACGCAAGAACTCATAGGACTGAACTCATTCCATACACTAACATTCCTCGTTGTAGCGTGCATGATCGACAGCGACAGCAGACTCACGGAATAGGAGTCAAGGCAGAAGAAAAACAGTTATACGGTATTTTGGATAATGTAAACGTACAATAACTTGAAGCTAGGTGTACAAAGATATGCTCGCCCGTGAAAGAGTCAGATCAGCTCTGCAGCACCGTGAGCCTGATAGAGTTCCGATACATGATAGCCCTTGGCAGGCAACGGTGGACAGGTGGCGGACTGAGGGTTTGCCTTCAGGAGTGTCTCCAGCCGACTACTTTGGTTACGAACTGGTCGGCTTGGGCGCCGACACGTCCCCTCAGTTCCCCGTCGAGGTTGTATCTGAGGACAATGAATACATCGTGGAGCGGACCAGCTTTGGAGGCATCAGGAAGAACCATCGCGACTACTCCACTACGCCAATGATCATCGACTACCCGTGTAAGAGCAGGGAAGACTGGGAGAAGATCAAGTCAAGACTGAAGCCGAGCGACTATAGGGTGGACTGGGTCTCGTTCCTTCAGTCCTTTCATCGGGAAAGTAGTCGAGGCCGATTCATCACCTATGACGCAGCTGTTGGGTATGACAAAATCCAGAGCTACGTTGCCTCTGTACGCTTGCTGAAGGCTGTCATGATGGAGGCCGAGTGGGTTGAAGACATGTATTGGACAGACGCAAAGCTTGCCATGGACATGTGCGATCGCATGATTGGAGGCGGATTCAGATTTGACGGCGCCTACCTTTTCTGCGACTTAGGCTACAGAGGCGGTCTCTTCTTCTCGCCAAAACGCTTCGAGGATCAGCTGCACCCAGTGTTCAAGGAGCTATGCAGATACTTCCACAGCCATGACATGCCGGTTATCCTTCACTGCTGCGGTAGAGTTATCGACCTCATCCCATACTTCATTGAGGAGGGGATTGACTGCCTCCAACCAGTCGAGGTGAAGGCTGGGATGGACTTGGTTGAACTGAAGGAGAAGTACGGGGACAAGATCAGCTTCATGGGCGGCATCGATGTGAGGCTGATGGCGCTCGACGACCCCAAACCTATAGAGAAGGAGATAAAGGAGAAACTCACGACGGCCAAGAAAGGTGGCGGGTACGTCTACCACTCTGACCATTCAGTGCCTAAGAACGTCAGCTTCCAGCAATACAAGAGAGTCATAGAACTCGTAAAGAAGTATGGACAATACGATCCTTAGACTCACGGACATCCGCTTACCAGAGCGCCATATTTGTACGCTCATATCTGCGCGCCCGGCGAATGGTATGGGAATGACGCTCGGAAGTCGATAATAAACTTATATTCGTCTTGTCCTATACCATGTTAAGGTACTCTTTCACGTTCGGTTGTTTGTCGCGGAGGAGGAATTGGGCGTGGTCAGCAAGAAGAAACTTAAGGAATATGAAGAAAGGGTTAAGCAGGCAATGGCGATTTTGGGTCAGGTTTCAGAGGACACGACGACGCCTCGCAATATTAGAAGAGCCGCAAAAGGGTCGATGGACACTCTTCAATCAGCTGAACACACGCTCGGCATTAGGGCGTCTAACGCAATCTCCATGCTTGACGAGATCCTGCAGGACCCAAACATGCCGCCCTACACTCGCGTAAAACTCTGGAATGTCATGAGCCTTCTGGAGGCAATCAAAGACTAGAAACAACGAGCCTCGCAGGTTAGTATTCATCTTCTCCCCGTCCGATAGAGTTTTATGCCCTCTCGTATTACGTAGCATCTACAAGGAAAATGGAGTGGTACCAGACATGCCAAGAGAATTAGTCGCGATCGCGCCTGGCCAACCAATCTTCAAGGAATATGATGAGCCGACGCTTGAACCGAACCAGCTTCGAGTAAGGAGTCGCTTCTCAGCTGAAAAACACGGCACAACGTTATCGATCTACAAGGGGGTGTCGCCGTTCTCGGAGAAGACCTTTGATCCGAGGCTCAGCATCTTTGTCCCAAAGGGAACAGGCAAGGGGTGGACCATCTCTTTTCCAATGAGGTTGGGAAACATGACAGTCGGCGTCGTGGATGAGGTTGGGACTCAGGTCCAGAGATTCAAGGTGGGAGACAGAGTCTACGGATATCTACCCATAAGGGAGACCCATGTAGTCCAAGAAGACCTAATCAGCCCAGCTCCACCTGAGCTAAGCGACGAAGACCTTGTCTGCATAGATCCTGCCACAGTCGCGCTTATGGCTGTCCGTGAGGGCCGTGTGAAACTTGGAGATGCGGTCGCAATCTTCGGACTTGGAGCCATAGGCCTCTTTTCAGTCCAGATGGCTAAGCTTTCCGGTGCGTCGCTGGTGATAGGAGTCGAACCTATTGAAAGGAGGAGGAAGCTGGCGGCTGACTATGGTGCAGACCTACTCCTTAACCCCTTTGATTGCGATGTCGGTCTTGAAATCAGGAAGGCTACGGGCGATAAGGGCGTGGATGTGGCCATCGAGACAAGCGGATCATATCGAGCTTTGCATGAGGCAATAAGAGGTACTGGATTCGGCGGCACAATCATGCCTGTCTCCTGGTACCACGGCGAAGCCCGAGGCTTGAACTTGGGCGAAGAGTGGCACTTCAACCGTCAGGTGCTCGTTTCAGGCGCCCGCGTCGAGAGCGAACCCTACCGAGATTACCCCTTATGGGACAGAAAACGCATCTATGACACCGTTCTGGATATGTTTCGGAGGAAAAATATGACAAGCAGGGGCATGCTTTCCCCGATAGTGCGGTTCGAGCAGGTCGTTGACGCTTACCTCACGCTAGATCGCAAACCTGAAGAGACAATCAAACTAGGCGTCATCTACGGTTAAATAGAAGGGTTAGCACACACTCACATAGACGTGACATACTCATGTCCCCCCGCGAAGCCATGCTCTACGAGCAGCTTTCGGACAACAAGATCAGATGCAACCTCTGCGCCAGAAGATGTCTAGTTCCCCAAGGCGCTTTTGGATTCTGTGGCGTCAGAAAGAACGAATCCGGGAAGCTGTATTCACTCAACTATGCGAAGGCTTGCGCCGCGCATGTCGATCCGATTGGCAAGAAGCCGCTCTCTCATTTCCATCCTGGCGCCTTGGTTATGTCGATAGCCACGGTTGGGTGCAACTTCCGATGCCAATTCTGCGACAATTGGGCGATAAGCCAAGAAAAGGACATTACTGGAAGCGACTTTCCGCCAGAGGATGTTGTAGAAGCAACCAAGGGCTATGGGTGTCAGGGCATTAGCTACACTTACACTGAGCCCACGATCTTTTTTGAGTACGCTTATGATACAGCCATCAGAGCTCAAAGAGAGGGATTCTTCAACACCTTCGTCACAAATGGGTACATGACACCCGAGGCGGTCGAAACTATTGCTCCATACCTTGGCGCGGCAACCGTTGACTTCAAAGGCGGCGGAGACCCCGGGTTCTACAGGAAATTTTCGTCTGTTCCGTCCGTGGAACCGATCTACGAGTCTCTGAAGGAGATGAAGAAGCACAACATTCACGTCGAAATCACAAACCTTGTCATACCAAAGATAGGAGACTCGCTCGAAAGTATAAGCAGCCTTGCAGAATGGATCGCTCAGAATCTTGGGAAGGACACGCCCCTTCACCTTCTGAGGTTCAACCCAAATTACAAACTGGAAAGCCTGAGCTCAACGGAGATCAGCACTCTTGAGAAGGCACATGAGGTTGCCCGTGCATCGGGCCTAGACTACGTTTACCTGGGGAACGTCCCGGGTCACAGGTTTGAGAACACCTCTTGCCCCGGGTGCGGGGAAACAGTTATCAAACGATATGGGTTCGACGTAGTCCGATGGAACCTCACCGATGACATGCGCTGCCTCAAATGTGGAAGACAGATAGCTGTCAAGGGCAAGTTTCACGAAAAAGGATTCTCACTCCCGTACGCCATAATCTAGCATACAAGCAAGGAACTCTCGCTCCCCATGCGATTATCGTAAAGGCTTCGAGAAAGTTCTTAAGGGCCTTCCTTCTTTTCAAGTCCTCTGGTCACGCGGAAAAAAGCTGGAGCAGAGAGCTGTGCTGCTGAAACGATTCGCTCAGAACAGGAATGTCTCGGTGCTCTTCGCGGTTATCTTGCTAAGCTCCTTGTCTGTGAATCTTTCAACCCCAATCTGGGCCTTCTATATCACTTCCCTAGGAGCTTCGGTAGTGGAGCTGGGCTACATTTCTGCCATCCCCAGCGCAGTATCGGCATTCGTAAATATCCTAGGCGGCTCACTCTCAGACAGATATGGCAGAAGGAAGTTGAATGCACTTGGGACGTGTCTAGGTACGTTGCCGCCACTTTTCTACATCTTCGCCAAGAACTGGGTCGAGTTGATTCCCTGGGTCATCCTGAGTGGTCTTGCAGGGGGTCTAGGCATGCCGGTCAGGTGGTCGATGATTGCTGATTCTTCATCCGAAGATAGACGTGCCATGATGTTTGGTTTGATGAATATTGCGCTTCTCCTAGGGATGACCGTTGCGCCAATCCTGGGCGGGCTGATTGCGGACGCCTATGGCATACGCACAACCTTCGTCCTCTACTTTGTGCTTATGAGTGCCTCCTTCTTCTGCTCCCTGCTTCTCCAAGAGTCTATGAAGCCTCTCAGTCGGCACCAGACTCAGAAAAGTGACACTGCTGAAAGTAGAACGTTCGTGGGGACCATGCTCATAGTCTTGACGCTGAATGTTGCAGTAGCCACGGGGACAGGAATCTATAGTCCCATAACGCCCTTATTCCTAGAGAAGCGGTTCTCAACCGTGTATGCTGATGTGGGTATCCTGTATGCAATAGGGTTTGGTCTGTCCTCAATGATGGTACAGATCCCAGGAGGAAAGATGGCCACAAAATACAACAGAAAGAAGCTAGTGATTGTGACCACGGTGCTTTCTACTCCGTTTTTCGGGCTCTTCGCACTGTCCCGCAGCTTTGTGGAATGTGTCATATTGATGTTCCTGTCGAATGTAATCCTCAACCTTTCGTGGCCAGCCTATCAAGACCTTACGATGGCACTGACTCCACCGTCTCGGCGGGGCTTGATGAACGGCTTGTCCGGCACATCCTTTCTGGCAGGCATGATGATAGGCCAAGCCATAAGCGGGATACTATGGGAAAGCTTTGGTATGTTCCTTCCTTATTACTTGTCTGCCGTGTTGGTGTTGATATCGGCTTTGCCGGCATTCTTCCTAAAGGAGACGGGCAGCAGAGCGCAGCCTTAATAAGATTCCTTCATCCTCTGCTAGTCTTAGAACTTCGATGTGGCGCATTCTTCGAACGGATGCAGAGTCGGTCCTGCATGACAAGAACGCTCGGGCTAGCCTCTCTAGATATTTTTCTGCGATGCAGGATGAGACGCCAGCTAAGTTCTTGATTGCGAGAAAGCTTCCAGCCGATTTCGATCAGGACGACTCACTTCTAAAGCTGTGGCGTATTCACGACGAGTCGCTAAAGGAGTTCCACCGTCTCCAAGAAGAGATAGACTCGAACAGGAAGTCCCTGGACGAGATCGGCACGCCGAAAAAATCCCTTCTTGATCTCAAAATCGAGATTGCGAACCGCATTCTGGCGGAATGCCACCTCTGCACAAGGCGATGTGGTGTGAACCGTCTGCGGGGCGAGCTTGGCCGCTGCAAGTGCGGCGCTCAGATTCTCGTCTCTTCAATGTTTGAGCATATGGGCGAGGAGCCTGAACTTGTCCCTTCAGGAACCATCTTCACGATGGGCTGCACGATTCGGTGCCTTCACTGCCAGAACTGGACGATATCCCAATGGTTTGAAAGCGGAGAGATCTATACGCCTAAACGGTTGGCGTTGGCGGTTGAACGTTTGAGGATGAATGGTTGCAGAAACGCCAACCTGGTCGGCGGGGAGCCCACGCCATGGCTTCAACAATGGCTAGAGACGTTCAACCATGTAGATGCCAGTGTTCCTGTGGTATGGAACTCCAACTCCTACTACAGTGAAGAGACTGCTGGACTCCTCGCAGGGTTCGTTGATGTCTATCTATTGGATTTCAAATATGGCTCGAACGCATGTGCAGAGAGAATCTCAGATGCGCCTCAATACTGGGAGGCATGTACCAGAAACCACCTTTACGGAAAGGAATATGGCGAGCTTCTCATTCGAGTCTTGGTCTTGCCTGAGCATCTCGAATGTTGCACGAAGGTTGTGCTGAACTGGATAAGCGAGAACCTCGGAGAAAACACGAGGACAAATGTGATGTTCCAGTACAGACCTGAATGGAGAGCCCACGAGGTTCCTGAGCTGCGTAGAAGGCTAACGAGCAGCGAGATGAAGCGCGCCGTAGAGCTTGCCGAAGGAGCCGGGCTCACCAACTTCATAACATAACCTTAAGTGCCGAGAGCTTTTACTCTAGCCTGAACGATGGCAGGTAGAGGCATGGCAAAAGATATTCTGGATGCGGTGTACGGATGTCTGATTGGAGGAGCGATCGGAGACGCTCTGGGAGCACCAGTCGAGGGATTGTACTACACGGAAATCAGAGAGAAGTACAGCAAAATAACCGAGTTTCTCCCCAGCTACAGAGGTAATACAGGCAGCCGCCATGGTGCATCGAAAGGAGAGCCTGGAGTGCCGGGCGCCGTAACTGACGACACCACGCTTAGGCATTACATGTGCCTGGCAATCGCACGGAAGATGGGGAGAATAACTCCAGACGACTTCGCCAATATATTGCTGGAAAAGATGAACCCCAACAGGTTCTGGCTCAACGAGAAGATAGTATTAGCCAAGCTTCAAGTCGGCATGAACCCATGGGACACAGGGAAGGGAAACCCTCCCGCTGGCTGCGCGACAATGGCCATAGCGCCCATCGGAGTCATCAACGCTGGCAATCCTGCTCAAGCTTATCAGGATGCTTTCAACATTGCCTCCCTCAACCAGGACGAAGTGAACCGCGATGCAGCGGCGACTGTGGCGGCTGGTGTGGCAGCTGCGCTTCTACCAGAAGCCACGGCAGGTATGGTGTTACAGTCTATGACGAAGTTCAGCGCTGACCTTGTCAAGAGGGGTATCACTCTGACGATGGACTTGGCATATTCGAGCGGCACAGTGGATGAATTCGCCAAGAAGTACTATGCAGGGATGCTGGACTGGACTTGGCCAAGTCGAATCTGGAGCAAGGAACGCTTCTTCAGCGCAAGCAGCATTGAAATTGTGCCAGTCGCAATGGCGATCCTTTATTTGTGCGACGGTGACGTGAATCGATCCATCATAGAAGGCGCAAGCTTCGGCAGAGATTGCGACACAATTTCCAGCTTGGCAGGATGCATCGCGGGCGCTCTGCGTGGAGCTAGCACTATCAGAAAGGATTGGATCGACGCTTGTGAGAAGGCTAACGAGGAATTCTTCGAGGAACTTGAGGCAGACAAGAAAGCAAACTTCTTCTCCATGGCATGTCGCCTTGTAAAAGCTCTCGAGGCAGAAAGGCAAACAACACAGGAAAGGGTGAAGACACTAGAGAAGATTTTGGGATAGATTGCCTTTGCGCAGTCTTGAGTGCTCCGCTTTCCTCCACGGCTTCTATGATGACAGGATCTCAGCCAGTCTGTAGCGTTCCAAGTCGAGCTCCTTTCTTTCCTTCCATGAATAGTCGAGGTTCACCGAGATGATTTTTCCTCCGCTGACACCTACCATCCTCCTGCTTGCACCGTCAAGCAGCAGTTTTACAGCGTGATGCCCAAACTCGCACGCCAGAGTCCTACTGTATGCAGTTGGGATGCCGCCTCTTTGGACATAACCTAGGACTGTGAGCCGCGCTTGGTACCCGGTGTTTGCCGCTATGTAATCTACAACTTTCCGAGAGTCGCCTGCCCCCTCCGCCATTACGATGATCTCTGAGGTTTTTCCCTCTTTTCTGGCATTTCTGAGCTTTTCGCAGATCTTGTTCATATCCGATTCCATCTCTGGAACCAGAATCAGCTCTGCGCCGCCTGCAAGCCCGACCTCCAAAGCGAGAAACCCCCGCTTTCTTCCCATAACTTCCACGACGAATATCCTCTCGTGGGAGAAAGCTGTGTCCCGAATCTTATCTATCGCCGAAAGAGCTGTGTTCACAGCCGTATCGAAGCCTATTGTTGTATCGGTGCCGGACACATCGTTATCTATAGTTGCTGGAACCCCTATCACAGGTATGCCGCTGACTGCCTGAATCTCGCTTGCGCCTCTGAAGGTTCCATCTCCGCCGATGGTTACCAGCCCGTCAACGCCTTTGTCCTTCAGATTTTCAGCGGCTTTCGCTATTCCTTCGGGGCTCTTGATCTCTTCGGATCGAATGGTCTTCAGTATGGTTCCGCCCAGATTGATGATGCCGCTGACTGAGCGGGGTCCCATAGTTCGGCTTCGCCCTTCGATAAGTCCCGCGTAACCTTTCTCGAAGCCTACAACCTCGAGGTCGTGGTAGATGGCGGAGCGAACTATTGAGCGGATAGCAGCATTCATTCCAGGCGCATCTCCGCCAGCAGTCACAACGCCGATCCTTTTCATCAAATCGCCTCTCCAGGTGAGCTTACCTAAGACTACATGTAAATTCCTTAAAAGACTTTGACCCTCACGTGTCTGGTTGCTTTGTGAATCTCTTCAATGCGCGGGGACTCAGAAATGTTAAAAAGTCATATTGAGTAAGCTTCCACATTCCAGCCTGATTATCAGGAGACATAGCGGGTCGATGCGTATGCTTGCTGAGGATGTCTTGGACAAGTACTATCGTGCAGGAGAGATCGCAGCGAGAGTCAGGGAGGAAATGAAGAGAACCGCCAGAGAGGGAATGCCAATCCTGGATATCTGTGAGAAGGCTGAAGGTATGATCAGGAGTCTAGGGGGAAAGCCTGCTTTCCCGTGTAACGTTTCGATCAACGAGGTAGCTGCCCATTACACGTCTCCTATTGGCGATGAGAGCAGAGTTCCAGAGGACTCAATCGTCAAGGTCGATGTCGGCGTTCACGTAGACGGTTACCTAGTTGATACCGCAACCACGATCTGTTTTGACCCGGAATACGAAAGCATGGTGCAGGCAGCCGAGAAGGCTCTGGAAACTGCAATCAGGGTCATCCGTCCCGGTCTATCCACTTCCGAGCTGGGCTCTGAAGTTCAGAAGGTCATAGAAGGCTATGGTTTCAAGCCGATCTCAAACCTCACTGGCCATCAAGTCGGGCGTTACACGATACACACAGGAAAGTCCCTCCCAAACGTCTCCCATTTTTCCCTGAACAAGATTGTGGCTGGTGCCGTCTATGCTCTTGAGCCCTTCGTGACCCCCATCGATGCAGCGGGAAGGGTGGAAGACAGCCCCGAGGCGTACATCTTTAGGCTCGTGAGGCGGAAGCCTCTGAAAATGGCTGAGGCAAGACGGCTCTTAGGGTTCATCGAAACCGAATTTCGAACCTTACCCTTTGCCGAAAGATGGCTCGTAGAACACTGGCATGGCGGACAGTATAAGCCCGCTCTCTCGGATTTGCTGGCTTCCAAGTGTTTGATGGCTTACCCTGTCTTTGTCGAGGCCAGCCGGGGGAAAGTCTCGCAGGCAGAACACACGGTTCTCGTAGACAAGGAAGGAGCCACCGTGCTAACTTGACTATAGGAAGGGGACTTCCTATTCTTCCTTTTCCTCTGCATCTCTGTAGATCGAAGAGATGAACGAGGCACCGCTGCATTTGGGGCAAGGCTCTGCTGACTTCAGAATGTAGTCTCCCTTCTGGAAATCGCGGATATTCCTGAAGTCGCAGCTTGAACACTGAATCGTCGTGAAAACTTTTGGCATCTCGAAGCCAAGCTTCAGGGGCTTTCTTCTCATCTGAAGAAGCATATAGGAAGATAGAGTGATCGCGCTCAAACTCATAATCACTGTCAAGAAGTCGGGACTGCCAGTTCTTCTATAAGTCTCAACAGCTTGATAGAGAGAGATAAACGATAGGACTAGCAGTATAGATATGATTGCTAGGAAGAAGAAGGGCATCCTCCTCGCTGCGCGTTGGGCTTCGTTCATGGTTTCTCCCTACTGTGCAATTCCCATCGTGTTCCCTATGCCAGCGACTATTATCAGATCGCCTTCTTTTGTGGTTTCGCGGACTATCCTTTTGATCCTTTCTGTGACGTCGTCCACGCTGTTCAGTATCTCTTTCCTCATTGTGGAGACAACATCGCCGATGCTCTCTTTTATCAGTATGGCGTTGATGGGAACCTTGTACTTTGTGGCGATCTCCTCAACCTTATATTTCTCGACACCCGGACCCCCTATAGCGACGCCGATTCCTTCCACAACATCTCCCGGTTTTTCTCCTTCAAGCTTCTGAGCCGCGTCGATAACGATTATCCTGTCGATCTTCCCCTCCTTCTCTTCAAGCACCTGCTTCACAGCTTCTCCAGGCTTGCCTACGTTTGCTCCAGGTCCCTTGGCTTTCAAGACGTATGCGGTTCGGCCTTCTATAGGGACCTCGCTCACGACCACGTCCTTGGTTATCTCGCGTTCCTCTTTGCCGTACATCAGCTTAGCAGCTACCAAGGCGCCGATTCCGTCCCCCATCGGCTGTCCAAGCGTGTAAGATCTCAATGCGCTGGCGAAGGCTTCGGCTTCTTTCACCACCTGGGGCAGAATCATCTGTAGCTGCAATATGACATAGAAGCTTGAGGTCTTCTTTCCCGTCAGATAGAAATGTCTCACAAACTTGTAGACCTGGTTCAGAAACAAGGCAGCATCCAGCATGTTGGCCACGTTGTTAACATGAGTTTCGTCGGCTTCTGGAACCATAAGTCTGACCTCGTCCTTGAACCGAAAATCCCTGATGTCTATGATGTGTTCTAATCTTCTGATTATGCCCGAAGGGTCAAGGTCAACAGGCCCAATGTCTATGTGCTCCAAGAGGCGGTCGACCCTTGTTGCCAAATCCCCGCTCGGTTTACCTATCTCGTTGATCGCCGACATAGCAATAGATCGACCTTGGTCCCTCATGAGCTTTAACTTGAAAAGCGAACCCTCAATCTCTCTAAGCATGATCCTCACTTGGAGGCGCTGCCCATAGAACATGTAAGCCACGAAGAACCCAAGCCAAGCTATCTGAACAATGACCCCAACAATATTGTCTTGCCCAGCTAGGTCCTGCGCAACGCTTGAGAGCATATCCGAGCTCATCTCTCTAGCACACCCAGAAAGATAAGAAAAACCTTGGTTTATAAATGTTCGGTAGAAAAACTGCAAACATCCCATGTTTCCCTAACATCCTCAAGCTGCTGGAATATCGCTTCGAATCTACTTTGCCGAAAGCTCATCACGATGTTCCTTTCGCCTTGCGTGTCTAGCCATCGACAAAGAGGCGAACCCAAAATGGGAAATATTTAAATCCTTTCTAGGTTCATCACAGCTTGAGGGCAAAGATGCGAATCAGAATCCTCTACATGGGTATGGTCAGAGCTAAAGTCGGGAAGAGAGAGGAAGAATACGAGATTGAGGACGGTTCCTCGCTCTCGGATCTATTGGGCAGTCTAGCTCAGACCTACGGAAAGAGCTTCGAGAGCATTGTGTATGGCAGGGAGAACCGTCTGGACCCGACGTTTATCGCCACTGTGAATGGCACACTTAAGGATTCGCTTCGGGCAAGCAACATCCCTCTACGAGAAGGAGACACAATAGCCCTCATGACTCTGATAAGCGGAGGATAGGAACGGATCCCGGGCAGAAGGCGCATAGCATCCTCAAAGGGCTTCTATCATGCCTGTGGCTGGAAGTTTGCTGCAGAGGCCTCCTCCACCGTTCTGTTGAGGGTTACTTCCGCTATGTCTCTGCTGTGTTCTATTATGCGTCTTGAGTTGTCCAAGATGAGGCTGAAGGTTGAAGAGATATTTGGGTCCAGCTTTTTGCTGGATATGAGAACGATCAGACCGTCTCCTTTGCCGCTAACCGAATCTATCTCCGAGACTATCCTGTCTGCATGCTCATAATCCCTTTTGAACAAGGCTTTCAAGGAATCCTCAAACAGTTGGTGTGCGAAGGAATTGTAGTCCAAGATTTGGGAATAAACCTCTTCGTCTATGGCTTCCTTCAGGAAGAGCATCTGATCCTTGACCATCTTCTTGAAGGTTGTTACATTGCGGATTATGTTCACCGCGTTGTCAGCAATGCTCTTGATGTCGTTGGCGACGATTCGGTAGCCAAGAAACTCCTTCGGCGTCCTGAACCCCAATTCCTTAAAGAGGTCCTTTTCGAGCCCATACTTGAGTTGACGAACTACGTAAAGGTTCAACCTATCCACATCATTCTTCAGGGCGATGATGCCTTGGATCAGGTCTTGATCCTCGCTGCTTAAGGCAGCCACCGCATCCTTGTTTGCTGATAACGCGAGGATAGCCATTCTTCTGATCGCTTTCTCCACGGGGAACTCTGGGTGGTTTACCAGGATCTGGATGGTGATCTCGTTTGGTTTTTCGTCGATGATCTCTGAACCCAAAAGCACATTCTTGACGAGGTCGTTTACAGCGGTTCTGAACTTCGGAACTGCTTCACCGTGTTTGAACCGGACGTGGACGAGGTCTGCGTTCACCACATATAGCGAGACTATTCTGCGGCACACTGATCGCGGGTCATCTTTCGGATCTACGTAGATCCAATATTCTTTTAGTTCGGGCTTCTCAGGCTTCTTCTTGCCTTCTAATATTCTCCGAGGGACCAGAAGCAAGGACGAGTCGCCCTGCACTTTGACTGCTATCTCGCCACCCCTTTCCACTCCAGTCTCCTGAATCCAGTCCTTAGGCAAAGATATGATGTAGGAACCCCTCCCCGTAAGCTGAACTCTTCTATAACCCATGTCCTTTTCCATGCTGTATCGCCCATCTCATATATTTCATGTATATTCTATATTTCAATCCTTTCCATATAAATGATTTTCGCCACCGTTATATAAAACACATTCGCACTAGATAGCAGCTTCCTTCGAGGTCTAGGTGAAGGTCTGTGTTGGTAAAGTCTTGTAGAGACTGTGCAAACTTCGAGGAGCGAAGAGACGTAGATCGCATCGCCTTGTGCTCGGAAAACGTAGGACCCTATGTATCCTGCGAAGAGTTTCAACCCCGCGACGAGATGGTTAACACCAAAAAGTTCTACAACAAGTTCTGCATCGAATGCGCTAATTTCGAGGACGTCAATGGGATTCCTCTCTGCGCAAGGAACCATACACCTGGAGCCGCATGTGAGCAGTTCAAAGATAGATTCGAAAAGCTGGAGCTGACAAGGCAGAACAATCACATTAGGACCGTGCTGCTGATTCACGCCGCTAACAAACATTCCAATCCGAAGCCAATATCGGCCTTTCTGGTAGAGATTGCGCAGAAGATGAAGTGGTAGGCGGGATCAAGATTCAAGGTTTCCCGCTTGTCTTGGCTAAGCATTATCTTGCTCTGTGACCGCGAATGAAGGCAGCAGGAGAGGTCAGCAATCCTTACGGCGACGACAAGGTGATTGACTCTTGCTCGCTATTTGGGATGATGAACACTAAGGGAGAGAAGTTCTCGTCGAGTGATCCAGTTCGCGCCATTACAAACATGCACGAAAGAGCAAATGGTCTGGGCGGAGGCTTCGCTGTTTACGGTATCTATCCAGAATATGACGACCTGTACGCTCTGCACATAATGTATATGGACAAAGGTGTAAGAAAGGATACAGAGAAGTATCTGGACCGGAGCTTCAGAGTCTTGTTGGGTGAAGAGATACCCACGAGAGAAGCCGAGGTCTGGAACCCTCCTCTATTCTGGAGATACTTCGTTGAACCCAAAGTCAGTGAGATGCAGAGCAGGCAGGAGTCTGCAGACGACTCTATAGTGGACAAGGTTACGAAGGTGAATGGGAAACCGAAGACCTTCGTCTTGTCAAGCGGGAAGGACATGGGAGTCTTCAAAGGCGTAGGCTTTCCTGAAGACATCGCCGAGTACTTCTGCCTGGAAGAATACCAGGGATACCTGTGGATCTGCCATGGACGCTTCCCAACTAACACGCCAGGATGGTGGGGCGGCGCCCAACCCTTCAGTATTCTGGACTGGTCGGTGGCGCACAATGGGGAACTTTCCTCATACGGTGCCAACCGCCGATATGTAGAAACGCACGGGTACGGCTGCGCAATGCAAACGGACACGGAGGTATTGGCCTATGCCCTTGACTTATTGGTGAGAAAGCACGGGATCCCTATCCAGTTTGCTGCTAAGGTTCTGGCTGCCCCTTTCTGGGAGGAAATTGACTCGATGAGCCGGTCTGAGAGGTCTGTCTTGACCGCCCTGAGGCAGGTCTACGGGAGCCTGTTGATGAACGGACCTTTCTCTATCATAGTTGCTCGTCAAGGTGAGATGGTCGGGCTAACAGACCGTATCAAGCTGAGACCCATGACTGCAGCCATAGAGAAAGACTTCGTATATCTGTCTTCAGAGGAAGCAGCCATACGGCTTGTGTCGCCAAAACCTGATAGAGTCTGGAATCCATCTGGCGGCGAGATCGTCGTGGGCAGACTGGAAAGACCGAAGATCCTACAGGTTGCCTTGGCCCATCATACACTAAGGGACGCCGCATGAAAAGCCACATCGTTCCTGAGTACTATGTGGACATCAATGAAGACCGTTGCAACAGATGCAAAGCTTGCACAGAGCAATGCACATACAGTGTTCACCACTATGACGCCAAGAAGAAAGCCATCATAAGCAGAAGTGAAGAATGCGTTAACTGCCAACGCTGCGTAATCTTCTGCCCGACTGAAGCAATCACCGTAAGAGAGAATCAGGATACCTATCGGAAGAACTACCATTGGACAAAAGACGTGATTGTATCCGCCAAGAGACAAGCAGAGACGGGTGCTGTTACGGTAGTGGGGATGGGTTGCGACAAGCCTGGTCTAACTTACTGGGATAACCTCGTGCTGAACGCAAGCCAAGTGACCAACCCGTCAATCGACCCACTTCGAGAGCCCATAGAGCTGAGAACATATCTAGGTAAGAAGCCAAAGAAACTTGACCTCGCGTTCAATGGAGGGGAAGCCACGCTGGCAACCGAGCTCGTACCCCAGCTTTGCGTTGAGACGCCTATACTTTTCGCCGCAATGTCGTACGGCGCCGTGAACCTGAATGCTCACCAAGCTCTAGCCAAAGCGGCATCTGAGTTGGGCACCTATTTCAATGCTGGGGAAGGCGGGCTTAGTCGACGACTATATGGATACGGTGAACACCTGATCGTTCAAGTAGCCTCAGGCAGGTTCGGCGTGTATCCTGAGTATCTTAACGTCGGCGCCGCTATTGAGATCAAGATTGGGCAAGGTGCAAAGCCCGGAATCGGAGGACATCTCCCCGGCGACAAGGTAAACGAAGACATTGCGAGAACAAGGATGATCCCGCCAGGGACTGACGCCTTGTCTCCTGCTCCTCATCATGACATTTATTCCATTGAAGACCTCAAGCAACTCATCTATGCCTTGAAGGAGGCGACCGACCACCTGAAACCCATAGCTGTGAAGATTGCGGCAGTACACAACTCTGCCCCCATTGCCAGCGGCATCGTACGAGCCGGTGCTGATATTCTTGTGATAGACGGCTTCAGAGGCGCCACTGGCGCTGCTCCTAAGATTATCAGAGACAATGTAGGCGTACCAGTTGAACTGGCATTGGCCTCTGTTGATCAACGGCTCCGTAAGGAAAACATAAGAAACGAAGTGTCTCTAATGGCGTCAGGGGGCATCAGGAACAGTGCAGATGTCGTCAAGGCTATTGCTCTGGGTGCTGACGCAGTGTACATAGGGACAGCTGCTTTGGTGGCTATGGGGTGCACACTGTGCCAGAGATGCTACACCGGAAAATGCCCGTGGGGGATAACAACAACCGATCCTGAGATCTCGAGAAGACTCAACCCAGAGATTGCTTCAAGAAGACTGATAAATCTAGTGCGAGCTTGGAGCATGGAGATCAAGGAAATGCTAGGCGGAATGGGCATGAATGCGGTCGAAAGCTTACGGGGAAATCGGGAGCAATTACGAGGGGTTAGACTGACTGATACCGAACTTGGCATTCTGGGCGTCAAGATGGCAGGTGAATGAGCATGAGCTTTCATCTTCCTTTTCCAGAGCCCAAGAAGAGCCCAGCAGTCATCAACGCTGAATTGCTGGATCGCCGAATCCTTAACAGCTTCCTTAAGAGGGTCGCTGCGGACGGCGTGGAAAAAGTGCAGATTCATAATGTCTATGGTCAACGCTACATAGGAACCGGCCTGAACTACGGTCTGGAGATCGAGGTTCATGGGACAGCGGGCAATGATCTTGGGGCCTTTATGGATGGACCTTCGATCGTTATCTATGGAAGCGTTCAGGACGGTTGTGGAAACACTATGAATAATGGTCTCATTGTGGTTCATGGTCAAGCAGGAGACGTGACGGGTTACTCGATGCGTGGCGGAAAAATCTTCATCCGAGACAACGTTGGGTATAGGGCGGGGATTCATATGAAGGAATTCCAGAGTGCTAGACCTTTTCTGGTCGTCGGCGGAAGCGCGGGGGATTTTCTCGGGGAGTACATGGCGGGAGGTGTGATACTGGTTCT
>CAYRBK010000021.1:0-1673 GCA_964422605.1 uncultured Candidatus Bathyarchaeia archaeon
TGGCGGGCCCGCTGGGATTTGAACCCAGGATCTCCGGCTCTCCTCGGTCGGCTTGATGTCTTAGAGGGCCGACGCGTTATCCTGCCAGCGCCTACTTCTGTGTCCATATGGGCCAGAGCAGCCTACGCCACGGGCCCGACTTCTTAGCTTACCTTTTCCCGAGATATTAATCTTATTTGGCTGCATGATGGAATTGTCGTTTCAGTTTTGGGATGCTTGTCCCCCAGTGTCCCTTAAGTTGCTCTCTGCTTACCATCTTCTGCTGTGGTAGTGCATGCCGAAGAACGGAAGCTTTGCCAGCGCGATTCTTTCGGCAACTCCGGTTCCTCATAATCAGTTCGACGAGCTGCACCCCACCACAGCGGAGACCGTTGCCAATCCTGGAAATCCAGCCTTACATGCGTTCTAGGAGTGAAACTCGGTGTCACCCCGATCTGCCCTTAAGGGACGACTGGAAATGGCATATGATACCACTAGGTCTAGGCTTTTTCTACTTCTCAGCGGAGGGGCGGCTGTCCAGTCTTATGTCTTTGCCCTTCTCTTAGTTCTCGCCGGCACTTTATTCGACTATGCGACAACAGTGACGGGTTTATCTCTGGGTTTGTCAGAATCCAACCCACAATACAGCCCAATCTGGGCCTTTCTTTTCTTTGCTTGGGCGATTGCTCTCCTTTTCGTGGCCTTACCTAGAAAAATCAGAAAGCTGGGCGCCATTGGACTTGCCCTCTCGCCGTACTTGGCCGCGGCAAATAACGTCCTAGTCATCCTGGGGTTCATTGTCTAGAGTTCTCCTTCAGCAAGCATGAATGTTCCGACAGTATCACGGATTCATAAGATATATACACGTGTGGCGATTAGGGGTTTATTGGGGGGAATATGTGTCCAAGAAGCTAGCGGTCATAGGGCTATCCGTCGCGATTCTCGCCGTATACATGTGGCATGACAGAATCTTCGGTCTACTTGTCATAGCGCCACCCGGATTCGAGATATCAGCCGCCACGGAAACAATCATGCTTAGCCGCTACGAAGGCAGCTCGAACAGCACAACCGTCACAATCAGATCAGTGAATGGCTTTCAAGGAACCGTAACTATTGAGGTTGCGCTGGAATCCCCCTTCACAATAGGGGTTGTAGAGCCTAACCACCCAGCCAACTTAACCTTAGCAGCATATGAGCAGGCTTCCTTCGAACTGACTTTCTTCGTTCGCTCGACAATTTCTCCTGGAACAAAACTGGTTGATGTAACCGCAACAGACGGTAAGATTGAAGTCTCGGTCACTGTCACTCTTATCGTCTCTTCATAGATCCCTTTCGTGCTGATTCCTTTGAAGCCAGAAGACTGGGCCCAATTCTCCGATCCGTGGCATTGCCCGGGCTTTTATTATCAATCCACATCTAGATTATGTTCATATATTTGCTGTGAGAACTAATGAGTAGGATTAACTGGTTCCAGACGGCGGGGACGCAGTGTACGGTCGACTGCAGGCGGTTCCTCTCGGCAAAGAATATGAAGAGAGGTTCCGCGATTACCTCAACAAAGACAGGGTTCTGCACATCTTCACGATCTACGACTTGGGATTTTTGAGGGAGAAGACTAAGGTCTGGTTGGCTCTTGGAAGTGATGAGATTGTTGGCTATCTGTTTGAGTACGACAAGAGAATCGTACACGCGCG
>CAYRBK010000021.1:1773-5501 GCA_964422605.1 uncultured Candidatus Bathyarchaeia archaeon
ATGTTCACAAGCCCATAGTTGCTGTTCTCGCCGTCGAACCTCCCTTCAACAGGCTGGTCAGCATACTGAAACCAATGATAACCAACCACGAATGGCTCAAGAAGCATGGCTCTGACAAACTCTTCGTAATACTTCGCTCTTTCTGACTGAGTCTTGACCGCTACTCCGGCGCCCTTTGTGTTTGGCAAGCCGGAGTCCATTGCTTTGAAGGAGAACTCGCTGGCGATGATCGGCAACCCTGTGACGTTATGGATCGCCTCAAGGTTCAGAAGCCTATTGCTCAGATCCTCACTGTAGGGGTTGGTGTAGCAGCTCATCGAGACCACATCTACATATCCTATGCAGCCTTTCAGGGCTTCGTCTGGAGGCTTGAAGGCGTATCTGCAACCTAGGATTAGATGGTTCGGGTCGTGTCTCTTGATTGCGTCGTGGCAGACCTTGAAGTATCTTCTTGAGACCACTTCGAGGAAACCGAGTTTATCAGAATCCACAGCCTCATTTTCGGGAGCTTCTTGGATAGGCAGAATGTCATCGAAGGAAGAGAAGTTGGCGTTCCAAGCTTGGTTGAGCACCGATATCGTAATGTATTTCTCTTCAAGGAAGGCAACAAGAGCCTTCTTTCCTTCAGCCTCCTCAGGGAGAAGTAGGTAGTCATCAAAGATTTCTTTCTGAGACCTCCAGTCAGCAGTCCACCTCAGTTCGTTGTCTGTGAAGTACCCCACTAGATGCTTGTCAGTTCTTTTCGGCGCACAGATTTTATGGGCAACTTCGTCTGCCACTCTCTCAAAGCGTTCGGAGAAAAAGTCAGTGACGTTTCCGCTGACCCAGTCGGCGCCTGCTTCCGTAGCAATGTTCAAGATGACCGTGTAGGGCATCCTCTTCGTGAAAGTCTCCTCGCTTGACCAGGCGCCTATAGTGTTGAAGCCCCAGCTCCTAAGCCTGTTCACGGTTTCGCTTGCCCAGTTTTCTGCTGAGCCGTACATTGTTGAAACGACTCTGTTGTACGGATTGTGGCCCAAGCTTGGGGCGTAGTCACTCCAGTAGCTTACGTGGTTAGCTCCTTTAGATATGAAGAGGTTGCCCTCAGGGTCAACTAGCCAATGTTTCCCGTCGATTATTTTCACATGGAAGAAGCCAGTCTTGCGTCCCTGCAAAAGAAGGAAGCCTCCGTACTCATCATAGTCAAGGTCTCGAATAAAAGTCTTCAACGCTTCGAAACTCGCATCAAGATCAGATAGCTCTTCAGACAGCGTCGACAACTGGTTTCTGAGCTGAACCACATAGTAAGCCAGCAACGCGTCAAATGAAACAGCAAGAACCACCCCTAGGACTACTGCTTTTGTAATCGTTTTTTCCATTATCCTCCCTCTATTTCAGCCAACCGGTTGGATTATGCTGTTGCATATTGAACCCAAGCGAAGGTGCTGGTGTCGGACGGGGGAAACCATGCGCCGGATTCCTACCCAGATATTGCTGTTCAGGTAAGGATGTAGTTGAGTATCTTCTGTTTCTCCTCTAATGAGTTGACAATGAGGTCAGGCTCTTCCTTTCTGAGCTCTTCTGCTGAGTACGCGCCCGAAGGAACTGCAATGCATTTCATATCTGCCTTTCTAGCGGCGATCACACCGAAGACAGAGTCCTCCACAACCACACATTTTTCAGGCAGACATCTCAGTTCCTTCGCGCATTCTAGGAAGACTTCGGGGTCAGGTTTTGGACGTTCCACCTCGTCCGCCGTGATGACGAAATTGAAGTATTTCCTAAGTCCCTTTTCTGCAAGCACCTTGTCCATTACTACTCTATTGCTCATCGTTGCCAAGGCAATCTTAACTTTGTCATGCAGAGATTCGAGGATATCAACGGCGCCTTTGAGGAGTTCTATTTTTTCAGTCATCCCCAATTGTACCTTGTTCTTTCTCCTCACAAGATCGTCCAATGCTCTGTCGTCGAGATGCATACCAGTGCTTTCAAGAGCTTCCTTCAGCATGTTCCTAACACCGATCCCGATCAGCCTCTCCAAGAACTCATCGCTGACTATGCAACCGATTTCTCTTAGTACAGTCTGAAAGGCAAGCACGACCACGGGTTCAGTGTCAGCCAGAGTTCCGTCCCAATCGAAGATGACTGCCTCGAACACCACCGGTCACCAGTCTTCCAGCTCAGATACGGGAACCTCGACTTTCATCCCAACTAATATCTCTTTCTGACTCCGCCATCAGCTAACAAAAGGATTATGAGTCCTTCAGCTGTTAAAAGGGTAATGGAGCATCTGTCACGAGAGAAGGTGTCAGAGCTTGAACTCGCACGTCTAAAGGAGTATGACTCGAGATGGAGCTAAGATGGGACCCGATACTTGGCCAATGGATTATAGTCTCAGGCAAAAGAGGGGGACGTCCATTACTGCCTGAAGGATACTGCCCCTTCTGCCCCGGCGCTGAAGAAGTGCCCAAGACAGGTTGGACTGTTCTGAGTTTGCCGAACAAGTTTCCAGCTCTACGACCTGACCCGCCACCGCCTGTCTCTCAACGCGATACGCTATACCGGAGCAGATCAGCTGAGGGTGTCTGCGAGATCATAGTTTACACGCCTCAGCATGACGCCACCTTAGCTGATCTGAGCGTCGGGAACATCAAGGCGGTGATAGACCTGTGGGCTCAGCGGTTCACGGAGCTGAGCGAAAGAGGCTATGTGAAGTATGTCTTCATCTTTGAGAACAAGGGACGGATAATCGGCGTCACGCTTGACCATCCCCACGGACAGCTTTACGCCTTCCCGTTCATCCCGCCCTTGGTCAAGACTGAGCTGACCTCGGGTAAAAGATACTGGAGGCGAACAGGCACTTGCCTCTTCTGCAAGGTGATTGAGAAAGAGAGGAATGACGCCCTTCGAGTCGTATGTGAGAACGAGGGCTTCGTATGCTTCCTCCCCTTTTTTGCCCACTGGCCTTACGGCGTCCAGATATATTCAAAAAGGCACGTGGAAGCCATAACCGACCTAACTGAAGACGAAAGAGGCATGTTCGCCTCAATCCTAAAGAAGGTGCTGAAGAAATTCGACAACCTGTTCAGCATGAGTTTCCCTTACATGATGGTTCTGCATCAGAGACCGACCGACGGGAAATCTTACCCCTACTACCATCTCCACGTGGAATTCTATCCGCCATACCGAGAAAAGGGCAAAATCAAATACTTTGCCAGCGTGGAGACCGGTGCTGGAACAGTGACTTTCGATTACACTCCTGAGATGAAGGCTCAAGAACTTAGAGCAAGCTCGGAGACATGATGCCATTTCTGAAATGGATCTGGGGTGGAAGTCGGAAAATCATGGCAGACGGGAACGTTCTGAAAAGGGGTTAAGAGCATGAGCGGATCAGTGATAGTCTCGTCCCCTGGGAGAGCGGATTTTCTAAACACTCATCAGGACTACAAGGGCTTGCCCGTGGTGCCTGTCGCCATTGACCTAAGGATGCGCATCTATGCAGAACTATCAACGGATAGGGTCCTCAAGATTAGGTCTCTTGATCTTGAAAGGTACAGTGAGCCGTCAACAGATACCTTCAGGATTCGGGAGAACGAGATGCTGGAAGGAAGGTTCTTCGGCAACTACTTGCGTGGCGTCGTAAACGTGCTGGTGAAGCGGGGCTTAGCGGGGAAACTCAGAGGCATGGACGTAACCATAAAGAGCGAGATCCCGGTGGGCTCAGGGCTGTCCAGTAGCGCAGCGCTCGA
>CAYRBK010000021.1:5601-28172 GCA_964422605.1 uncultured Candidatus Bathyarchaeia archaeon
ATGCAGAGATCAACAGAGTTTGCGTTGAGGATTCTGCGTTTCGAGAAGATCAGCAAAGATGAAATAATACGGAATCTAGGCGGAGAGAGGTGGAAGGAGATTCAGAAAGCTTCGCTTGAGGATCGTAGCCACAGAATCCTTGGTGAAGTAATGAACGACCAGCATGCCCTGTTGAGGGACCTTTACGATCTCAGTCTACCGAATCTTGAAAAGATCTGTTCAAGCGCCAAAGAGGCTGGAGCCTACGGAGCTAAGATTTCGGGCGCAGGGATGGGCGGAAGCATCATTGCCCTAGTCAAAGATGAAGAACAAGGCAGAAAGGTGATTGAAGCCAGCTTGGCTGTCGAGGCAAAGAACGGGTGGGTCTCAAAGGTCGGGGAAGGCGTGAAGGTCGAATCAAAAGTCTCCTAGCGAACCGTAGCCTATTCTTCCCGGACAGGTTTTATAGCGCCTCTACGCTATAGTTTATGTTGGGTTCTGACTTATGGTTACGAATCTACCCCCTGAAGCCAAAACCAAGTGGGCGGAAGTCGTAGCTTGTCGATCGACCCCCGAAAAGATTAGGCTGATGAGGGAGTTCATCTCGCTTGTTCCGAAGCATAAGGGAACAAGTAAGCTCTTGGGCAGTGTTAGGCGGCGCATCGCAGTTCTGGAACGGGAGCTGGAGAAGTCTAAAGCAGTCAGGAAAGGCGGAGGTAGTGGGAGCTTCTCGATACCCAAGGAAGGCGCTGGGCAGATTGTTATCCTGGGACCGACAAAGGTTGGTAGAAGCAGTCTGCTGGCAGCTGTGACAAACGCCAAAGTAGAGGCGACGCCAATCCCGTATGCCACGAGGAAACCTGTCATAGGAATGCTTCCATACCGCGACATACAGTTCCAGCTGGTTGAGGCTCCAGCCCTAGTTGGAGGCGCTGCTGAGGGGAGGATGGAAGGTCCACGGATTCTCAGTCTCGCGCGAAACGCCGATGGGCTGATACTGATGGTCGACTTGGCGGAAGACTCCGTTGAACAGCTCTGGATGATGCGTTCTGAACTTGACCGAGCAGGCGTAATAATCGAGAAGTCCGAAGGGGAAGTGGAGATTAGTAGGCGGGCGCTAGGCGCCGGCGTCCAAGTTGTCGGGGGCGGAATCTTAGCCAACTGTACCGCGGACGATGTAAGGAGGCTGCTTGACAGCTACGGCATCAGCTCAGCATTGGTCAGAATCCGTGGAAAGGTGACAATAGACGACATCGAAGACTCACTGTTCTCAAGCAGCGTCTACAAACCAGCGATCGTCGTTGCGAACAAAGCAGACGTGACCGGAGCCGAAGACAAACTCCTCCACCTGAAAGAAGCCCTGAATGATGAGCAGATACCTATCTTGGCAGTTTCATGCAGAACCCGACAACGATTAGAAGAACTGGGCGACCGAATTTTCCAGATGCTTGGCATAGTCCGAATCTACGCCAAAGAACCAAGCGCAAAGGAACCTTCCGGAAAGCCCATAGTAGTGAGAGATGGGACGACGGTGCTAGAGGCGGCTGGGAATCTCCACAGCAGGCTATCACGGAAATTCAGATATGCAAAAATATGGGGACGAAGCGCGAAATACCCTGGTCAGAAAGTCGGTTCCGACCATCGGTTAAGGGATGGGGACATAGTAGAGATTCATTGACCGCCCGATAGGGCTTACTTGACCTGTCTACACATTCAGACCCTGATCTTTGATAAGCTGACATAGCTGGTTTCCAAGGTAGGAGGACCATCTCTAGGTCGGAGCAACTCCGCCGACATTCTCCTTTTATGCCTAGAAAGCAACGCATGTATCCAACCAATGCTCACCATGCCAATGATTAAGTATATAATGTGGTTCATTTCTAGTACGTCTAGGAGACGGTTACTTGTCTGATCTTGATGAGCCTAGAATCCGTTGCCCCAGCTGTGGCAAGCTCGCCCCCGCCATGAAATACTGCATATACTGCGGAGCAAAGCTACCTCAGGCAGCTCCTCCAACCGTTGCCCCGCCTACGACTGGACCATCTGTACCTCCGCCGGTTCCGACAGTAGCTCCTCCACCTCCCCCCGCGATCGAGGTCAGAGACGAGATTCTCAACCTCATGTCCGGCATAACCGCACTCTACGAAAGGAAAGCAGCCCTACTCGACCTCTTCCAGTCAGGACAGGTCTCGGAAAGGGTTTTCTTGAAGCTCCACAGTGAGTACGCCAGCAAGCTAAGGGAATCTTTGAGCACCCGCATCAGCAAGCTTGAGGGACTGAAGAACAAACTCAACGAAAGCAACAAGCGTCTCAGCGAAGTGGGCATGAGGCTTGAGGAGCTTGGGGTCCGCCGCAAAGTGGGCGAGATAGACGAGAATGAATACGGGCAGAGAACGGACAGTCTGAAGGCTGAGGAACGAGAACTAGCGGAATCCGTGAAGACGCTTAACGCAAACATCGAGACCTTGGAAAAGACGCTCGCCGAGAAGAAGCCCAGCGAAATCCGAGACCTCGAGACGAACATTGGGTCATATCTGAGTGTTCTTGGAAAACTCGTCGGAGAGGGGAAAATCTCACTGGAGACATTTGAGTCCGTCAGTCCGGACATAGACGAGACACTCCATTTCCTCGACTCTCTAATCAAAGACCGCAAAGAGAAAGAGAGAATCCTCAGAGAACAACTTGAGACTCTTCAAACTCGATACAAGCTCAGCGAGCTCTCAATAGAGGAGTACGAGAGAACGAAGCGTGAGCTCCAGGCTGAACTAGACAAGATCTGGGCGTAACCGCAACGTTTCCAGATTCCCGTCTTGTATTTCTTGACGGCGTGCCCAGCAAAAACCCAAAGCTGAGCATCCCAGTCACATACCCAAAGGCGGCAGGACAAGATGACAAAGTTCCAAGCATTGGCTGAGCTTTGTGAGAATCTGACAACAACGACCAAACGCACAGTGATGACCAATACGGTTGCGGATTTCCTGAGGCAGCTGGAAGAAGACGAGGTTGAGCCAGCCGTTTCGATGATGCTTGGCCGCGCCTTTCCCAAATGGGACGAAAGAACCCTAGACATCAGCTGGGCAACCCTCAGCGCAATAATCGAACGACTAACCAAAACCAACTGGAAGGAATTTTCAGCAGCTTTCAGGCAGACCGGCGACATTGGAGCTGCCACACAGACAGTGATTGAGAACAGCAGAGTCCGCAGGCAGGCGACACTTTTCGAGAATCCGTTGACGGTGCTTGAGGTGAGGCGGATTCTGGAAGCCATCGCCGAATCTGCGGGTCAGGGTTCCAGGGAGAGGAAGGAACGGATCATCGAGTCTCTCTTCGGGCGGGCTACACCTCTTGAGGCAAAGTACCTTGTCAAGATAGTGATCGGTGAGATGAGGACGGGGCTACAGGAAGGTCTCATGGAGATCGCCGTGTCGAAAGCCTTCTCCATTCCGCTAAAGACTGTCCAGGAAGCTGTCATGTTCACTGGAGATGTAGGTGAAACAGTGGCCATCTGCAAGAAACAAGGCGCAGAAGGCGTTGCGAAGCTCAGCTTCAAAGTCTTCAGACCCATCAAACCCATGCTTGCCCAGACGGCGGAGAACCCAGAGGAGGCCTTGGAAGAGCATGGCGGAGAAACCTCCTTCGAGTACAAGCTCGATGGGGCGCGAATCCAGATTCACAAGTCGCCAGACAAGGTGAAGGTCTTCAGCCGCAGACTATCTGATGTTACGGAGAGCCTGCCAGAAGTTGTGGCGCTCATCCGCCGACAAGTCAAGGCTAGGGAGGCCATTCTGGAAGGCGAGGGCATAGCCCTAGGAAAGGACGGCAACCCTCTGCCCTTTCAGCATCTTATGCGTCGCTTCAGAAGAATATACGAGACAAACAAGATGGTTGAGGAGATTCCGGTTGCTCTTTTCCTCTTTGATGCGATATATGTTGATGGTCAAAGTCTTACCAGCCTTCCCTATGCCGAGAGAAGGAGGAAGCTGCAAGAAGTAGCCGGAAACATACCTTTGACCAAGCAGAGAATCACCGGAGACCCTTCGGAAGCCCAGCTTTTCCTAAGAGAAGCTGTCGAGGAAGGGCATGAGGGGCTGATGGCGAAGAGGCTAGATGGTCCTTACACGCCGGGAGTGCGCGGTAAGCATTGGCTCAAAATCAAGGAGACGCTGGAACCTCTGGACCTAGTGATAGTCGCGGCTGAGTATGGCTACGGCAGAAGGCATAGGTGGCTCTCGGATTACTATCTCGCAGCGAGGGATGAAGAAACCTCGGAATTCCTAATCGTAGGTAAAACCTTCAAGGGGCTGACAGATGAGGAGATGACTGAGATGACTACGAGGCTTAAAGAGATAGCCATAGCGGAAGAAGGCCACAGAGTCACCGTTCTGCCGAGAATAGTCGTGGAAGTGGCGTATAACGAGATTCAGAAAAGCCCAAAGTACAGATGCGGGATGGCTTTGCGTTTCGCCCGCATAACGCGTATCCGTCTTGACAAATCCCCAGAGGAAGCTGACACGATCCAGAAGGTGAGGGGAATCTATGAGAGACAGTTCGAGAAGAAGGCTGAGTACGCATAGGCTAGCATGGGGCATGCTGCCGATAACTGGCGGTAACCCTTTTAGAGGGCTCCAAGCATACATGAGTTAATTGTTGTTGGTGAGCCTGCATGTCCGAAAAAGCTTCTCTTGTCGCGAAGGCTTTGACACGGTCAGGCGCATTGAAGTTCGGGAGTTTCAAGCTGAGATCAGGCGTGTCGAGTCCGTACTATATTGACCTGTCGTGGCTGTTATCCTCGCCGAGAGATTTCGAATGCATCGTCAGCATTGTAGCTGAAGAGATTAGGGCTCTCATGTCTTCTAAGAGCATAGACAAACTCGCGTCGATCGAGTTGAAGGGCGCTCTTCTTCTACCTAGCATAGCCAATAGACTGAAGTTGCCCTGCATAATCGTGAGGAAGGAAGCTAAAGCCTATGGCTTAACTGGCAGAATAACGGGAGGAGAGGTGAAAAAGGGAGAACGGCTAATCTTTTTTGATGATGTGGTTACGAGCGGGGACTCGAAAATCGAAGGGATAAAACCCCTTGAGGAAGCGGGTGGAAAAATTGAGGCCATCCTGGTCGTTGTGGACAGAGAGCAAGGCGGGAAGCAGAGTCTAGAAAGGCAAGGCTACGAAGTGAGATCTGTGACAACTATATCAGACCTCATAAAGACCCTACGATCTCTCGGAGCTCTCTCCAAGGAGAAAGTGGAGCAAATCCTAGAGTACCTGACGAAAGAAAGCCACAAGTAGAACAGCCTCGTGGGTCCAGCATCCGATTCCTTGCACATCGTGACAAGTGGATCGCTTTTCCACAAGTTGCAGCATATCGAGGAAAAAAGGGAATCCTTATCTCCCACATCCCTACACTAATCTGGCTTCCTGGCTATCTTGGACCTGGCAGAAGGCAAATGGATTTTATTGAAGACCTTCTGGCCTCCGGATGCCTACCTCGAAAGGCTTATATTCAGTGTTAATCGATTACTGAAAGTTCACTGCCCGTTCAGGAATGAAGACAATTGACCACACCTGTCAAGGCATTCTCTGTCAGATTGGGCGGAGCAACTGGCATGTCTCCCTACAAGGTGAAGGCTGAACGTCGTCTGAGTGATATGCAGGAATACTTCTCCGATAGAGCTTTGGCTGCACGAATGCTTGGAAAAGGAGAAAACCCTGTGATCTACGAAGTGTATGAGGTTCCTCAGACACCGATTGGGGGACAGCTCAATGTGGGCTGCACTGTTGTGTATCCGGGCACGATTGGCGACGAATACTATTTCACCATGGGGCACTTTCACCAGAAGGAAACGACAAGCGAGGTATACGTCGGCATGGAGGGAGAAGGCTTGATCTTGATGCAAGACCGTCGAGGAAGGGCAACACATCTCGACATAAGGCCTAACAATCTCGTGTACATTCCGCCTAACATAGCCCATCGCACTGTCAACACCAGCAGAGATACACTGATCTTCCTGGCAGTCTACCCATCCGACGCTGGCCACGACTACGAATCGGTAAGGACCAAAGGCTTCACAAAACTCATCGTCCAGAAGAATGGGAAGCCGTCAGTGATAGACAATCCAGACTATGTGCCAAGATAGAAAAGAAAGAAACCGTTCGCCGCAAAATCTCTTCGTTTCGTTCTGAGCTCGGGAAACACGGCTTATTGACAGCTTGCCACCGAGATCTATGCTATTCTGTCTTCACCCATCTGTTACATATGCGGACGCCTTCAACAGCGTCTCTTGCAGCTGCATCCGCGCCTATCTTCTTGGCATACTCGGGGGTTATGGGAGCTCCACCTATGATCACCTTAAGTTTCCTTCTCAGCCCAGCCTTCTTGAGACTGCTTATGACGTTTTCCATCTCTATCATGGTTGTGGTTAGCAGTGCTGACATCGCGACTATGTCTGGCTTATGCTTTTTTACGGCTTCGACAAACTGTTCCGCCGAGATGTCCACGCCCATATCGACAACGTCGTAGTTTGCGGCTTTCAAAAGGGTGATCACGACATTCTTCCCTATGTCATGCAGGTCGCCCCTAACGGTGCCTATGACGACTTTACCCGCGGCCTTTATGTCTCCAGCTTTCAGATGCGGTTCAAGGATCGCCATCCCTTCCTTCATCGTCTCCCCAGCCATTATCAGTTCCGCTAGGAAGTATTCGCCGTCTTCATATTTCTGACCGACAATCTCCATTCCCTTCGCCATGCCCTCGATAACCGCCTTGTATGCAGGTATACCCGCATCTAGGGCTTCCTGAGAGGATTTCTTGACGCCTTCTATATCAAGGTTCACAATGGCGTCTCTCAGCTTCGCCAAAGCTTTCTTCTCACTCGGCATGTTTATTCGACCTTTCATTTTTCTGTAAACTTCCGATAAACTTGCTTAATTGCTTTTCCGTTACAACAGTCTCTTTTCACGGCGTGATCGCTATCTTGATGCATTCTCCTCTACCCATCATCTCTAATGCTTCTTCAATCTGGTGAAGGCGCATCCGATGGGTTATCAGAGGCTTCCCCTTGAACCTTCCGCTTGAGATTAGCTCATAAGCCCTTCTGACAGACTGGGGTGTATGGTGAAATATCCCCCTGAGCGTCAAATCTTCGTAGTGAATCCTTTCAGTGTCCAGTTTTATCTGCGCGCCTGAAGGGCATCCTCCAAAAAAGAGTGTTGTTCCAGCCTTTCTCGTCATCGCGACTGCAAGTTCCCAAGTCTGCGGCAGACCAACAGCCTCAATCACAACATCAGCTCCCAAATTCCCGGTCAACTCCTTAACTCGGCTCAACTGGTCCTCTCTGGAGGCATCTACTACTACGTCGGCGCCCAACTGACCGGCAATTTTGAGACGTTCCTCCTTCAGATCGGTCACTATCACCTTAGAAGCTCCTTTAAGTCTCGCCAGTTGGAGGTGCACCAAGCCTATCGGTCCGCTGCCAACAATGACCACTGTATCCCCCAAGCCGATGCTTGTAGCGTCATTTCCGTTGATTGCGCATGCGAGGGGCTCAAGCAGCGCAGCTTCTTCGAAAGGGATGTTCCGCGGCATCTTATACGTGTTCTGTCTGACAATGGGCGCTGGAACCCGAATGAATTCCGCAAAAGACCCGTCTACGCTGAATCCGATAAGAGTCTCCAACAACCGATCGCAAAGGTTGGGCTTGCCAGTCTTGCAGAAGAAACAACTATTGCATGGTGCTGAGTTTGCCACGGCGACTCTATCGCCTGTCCCGAACAACGCAGTTGCCTCCTCGCCGGTTTCGGCTACTGTCCCAGCAAACTCATGCCCAAGTGTTATCGGCGGTTTGACTTTGGGATGGCCTCTCTTGTACATCTTGACATCCGTGCCACATGTTAAGGCGGCTTTCACCTTGACCAGCATCTCATCAGACCCAATCTTCGGTATGCCGACGTCTTCGAGTGTTATCTTTCCCGGCGCATGGAATCTGACTGCCTTCATTGTTCCCTTCATGAAACCACCTTCCTACACCAATATGTCTAGGCTCTTAAAAATTGCTGTGTATGCGCCCAGAGAGACAGCGCGATGGCTGAAGGCTCTAGCGATTCCAGTGGATCAGCGCAAGAAGTTCCATTCTTTCCTTGAATATTTCTCGGCGCAGAGTCTCTGAGCAGTCATCCTTTCCCCTAAGGTGAGAGTGCAATTCTCTAGACTTACGGAGAAGACCCTTTCAAAACCTCGTTGCAGAGCTTCTTTGACTAATTCCATATCCACACAACAGCCTGTCTCATCTGCTAGATTCGTCACTGACCTTTTCTTGCTCGCGACATTGCTAATGCTTGTTGCCTTTTCCAGTAGGTTCAGTACCTCGGTCAACAGATCAAGATCAGCGTTAACCAGCAGGGTCCCGTGATGAAAAATCGTGCCCTTCCTCCTTGACTGAGCGTTGCCCGATACCTTCTTGCCTCTTACTAGAAGGTCGCTTGGGGGGTCGAACACCAAGGTTATCCCAAAGTCTCTAAGTCCCTCAGTGATAGCTGAACAGAAGAGTTTGTAGGATTCCGTGATGTCGAGTCCTCTGAGGAGGGGATGATCCGCCTCTATTGCTATGCTGTAGTTCAGGTTTCCCATGTCATGGTAGACAGCTCCGCCTCCGGTGAACCTTCGCACAATCTGTACCCCCTTGTCTGTGCAAGTTCTGATGTTGACTTCTGCCTTAGCGCTTTGAGAGTATCCTATGATTACTGCGTTCTTGCTTCTCCAGAAACGTACTGTTGGCGGACCCTTTTCCCCGATCTTTTCAAGGAAGATCGCTTCTTCAATCGCTAGGTTCAGGTCGGCTCGATTCGGGGTCTCGACCTCTAGGAGTCTCCATCTTTCCATATTTTTCCCTTAAGGCTGCATTCTACAATTCCGACACGTCGTGAATGCCAGTTCAGACCTAGGCTATCTTCGTAGATGAATAGGGATCTCCCTAAAAACTATTTAACATCTGAGGGGATTTATTATATCCATCCAGCGCAACAACGGGAGCAGCATCGGCATGAAAGCTGTTGTGAAGACAAGGCGAGGACCGGGAAACGTTGAGCTTAAGGAAGTCGACGTGCCCCAGATAGAGTCTGATGAGGCCCTGGTTGAGGTGAGGTTCACTGGAATCTGCGGAACCGACGTTCACATTTACCATGACTCCGCGTTCTACACTCCGCCAGTTACTCTGGGGCATGAATATTCAGGCATAGTGGTTCAGAAGGGCTCCGGGGTTGTCGGTTTCGAAGTTGGAGATCGGGTAACCTCGCCGGCGACGATACCTTGCGGCAAATGCCTCATGTGCAGAACCAACCGGGCAAACCGATGCGTCGGCGAGGAGAAGCGGATTCTCGGCGCCCACAGGGCTAACGGCGCCTTCACAAAATACGTAGCCGTGCCAAGTCAGATACTGCACAAGATACCTACACCCCTTTCCATGGAGGAAGCCGCCGTGGCTGAGCTCGCCGCTTGCGTTGTCCGAGCTGTCTTCGAGAGGGTGGGAATCGAACCGGGAGATGTCGTTGCTGTTCTAGGTCCAGGTCCCACAGGTCTCCTTGCGCTTCAAGCGGCAAAGGTGGCCGGGGCGGCGAACGTGGTCGTAACGGGTGTAAGCGCAGATGAGGAGCGTCTTGCAGTCGCTAGGAAACTCGGGGCAGATGCAGTGATCAATGTCGAGAAGGAAGACTCTGTTGAGGCGATCAAAAGCTTAACGGACGGCTGGGGCGCAGATGTTGTCTTTGAAGCCAGCGGAGCGTCTTCAGCCCGCAGGCAAGCCTTCGACATAGTAAGACGCTGTGGGAAAGTCGGCCTTATCGGGCTTACAGGCAAACCTACTGATATCAACCTCGACAGGATCGTTGAAGGCGAGCTCGACGTGAAAGGATCGTGGGGGACGGTCTGGACGAGCTGGCGGAGAACGTTGGACCTACTCAGTTCAGGCGCGATAAAAGTGTCTCCGCTCATAACTGCCAAACTGCCGCTTGAAGATTGGCGGAAAGGCTTCGAGATGATGGAAGAACGGAAAGCTCTGAAAGTGTTGCTTGTCCCGTCATAGCCAAAGGAGAAGACTGAGAGCGTTTCGCTTCAGGGTTTCTTTCTGTTGAGGTTTCCCATTTCTTCAGCTTTCATGCCATCTGGCTGGAGCAGATTTTTAAGGTCCTTCATATTCCTTTAGTTGACAAGGCAGACGGTTGGAGGTTAGCCTATTGAGTGTTGATATCGCTGACATTGCAGAAATTCAGAAGGACACCTTGGTTCACATGTACCGGAAAATGATAGAGATAAGGAAGTTCGAAGAGAAGGTTTGGGACCTTTTTGGACGCAACCTGATCCCCGGGACGCTGCACCTCTATATTGGAGAAGAGGCAACCGCCGTAGGTGTTTGCGCAAACCTCCGAGTCAACGACTACGTTACGAGTACCCATAGAGGCCACGGACACTGCATAGCAAAAGGCGCCGACCTGAACAAGATGATGGCTGAGATTCTCGGCAAGAAAACAGGATACTGCAAAGGCAAAGGCGGCTCAATGCACGTCGCTGACGCGTCTGTTGGGATTCTAGGCGCCACAGCCATCGTCGGCTCAGCCATACCCATAGCGGTTGGAGCAGCCTTATCGTGTAGGCTGCGGAGATCGAGCCAAATGGTAGCTTGCTTCTTCGGCGATGGAGCCTCCAATAACGGAGCCTTCCACGAAGCCTTGAACATGGCTGCCGCTTGGAAGCTCCCGGTCGCGTTTGCCTGTGAGAACAACTTGTATGCCATGGGCACTCGCATATCCCATGTTACTGCAATCGAGAACATCGCAGACCGGGCATTGGCGTACGGCATGCCCGGCATAGTTGTCGACGGGAATGACGTGATTGCCGTCTACAAAGCCGCAAGGGAGGCCGCGGAAAGAGCAAGGAATGGCGAAGGACCTACTCTCATTGAATGCAAGACCTACCGCTATAAGGGGCATTCCAGGTTCGATCCCGGAAAGTACAGACCGCAGGGAGAGGTCGAGGAATGGGTGAGAAGAGACCCAATTCTGAGGTTTAGGCGCAAGCTCACAGAAGAGAATATCTTGACCGAGAGGGAATCTGAACAGATCGACCATGAGGCAACAGAAGCCGTAGATGAATCCGCGAAGTTCGCTTTGGAGAGTCCGGACCCGGAACCTGAAGATGCCTTGGAAGATGTTTTCGTTATGTCGAGGTGATGAACGTGAGAGAAGTGACTTACGTCGAAGCATTGAACGAAGCTTTGAGGGAGGAGATGAGGAGGGACGAACGGGTCTTCCTGATGGGAGAGGACATTGGACCCTACTGGGAAGGCGCCTTCAAAGTCACGAAGGGGCTGGCCAAGGAGTTCGGAACGGAAAGAGTCAGAGACACCGCAATCTCAGAGGCTTGCATAGTTGGGGCTGCTGTGGGCGCGGCTTTGACTGGGATGAGACCCGTCGCAGAGATCATGTTCGGAGACCTGCTCGCGCTTGCCATGGACCAGATAGCCAACCAAGCCGCCAAGATTCGCTACATGTTCGGTGGACAGCTTAAGGTGCCGTTGGTCATAAGGTCGCCGTTCGGCGCCGGCAGGTCGATCGCTGCGCATCATTCCCAAAGCCTTGAAGCGTGGTTCATGCATACGCCCGGCTTGAAAGTTGCTGTTCCCTCCACGGCCTACGACGCGAAGGGGCTCCTCAAGACCGCGATAAGAGGCGATGACCCCGTTATGTTTTTTGAGCACAAGATATGTTACACGACCAAGTCTCTGATTCCTGATGAGGATTACCTGATACCATTCGGCAAGGCGGACGTCAAGAGAGAAGGCAAGGATGTAACAGTCTTCGCCACGTTCTGGATGACGCATCAAGCGCTCAAGGCTGCGGATCAGCTTTCTGAAAGAGGCATCGATGCCGAGGTGATCGATCCGAGAACGCTGGTTCCGTTGGACAAGGAGACAATCATCAAGTCAGTTAAGAAGACCGGTCGACTCCTCATAGCGGAAGAGGACTGCAAAACCTGCGGGGTGGGCGCCGAGATAGCCGCCATAGTGGTAGAAGAAGCCTTCGACTATCTGGAGTCGCCAATCAAACGTCTCGCTGAGCCTGATACACCGATACCCTTCAGCCCAGTTCTTGAGAACTTTGTAATACCTGACGACAAAGCAATTGTAAAAGGCGTTGAAGAACTCTTAGGAAGCTGAACGCTCTGTCAAGTCTGATTCTGAGGATGGGTGGAAATGGTAACTGACGTTGTTATGCCGAGGTACAGCCTCACCATGGAGAAAGGCACAGTCGTGAAGTGGTTGAGGAAGGAAGGGGAACTAGTTGAGAAGGACGAGCCCCTTGTCAAGATTGAGGCAGACAAGGTAACCACCGAAGTTGAGTCGCCTGCTTCAGGAGTCTTGCTCAGAATATGTGCACCAGAGGAGACTGAGGTTCTGGTCGGCGAACCCTTAGCCTACATCGGGAAAGCCGGCGAATCCATTCCTGAGACCGAGGCAATCAGCAAAGCAGAGACAATCCCTCAGAAGGAAGAAGCCATCCCGCCTGCTCAATTGCCAGAGCCTGAGGGAGAACCGGGGAAAGCGCGGGCGTCACCTTTGGCGAGAAGCCTTGCGAAGCAGTACGGAATAGACTTAACCCAGATTCAAGGGACTGGCCCCAGAGGAAGAATCACGAGGGAAGATGTTCTCCGGCTGATTGAGCTCCCCAAAGACACTAGGGTCGTCAAAGAGATCATACAGCTCAAAGGTATGCAGAAGACCATAGCTGAACGCATGAGCCGAAGCATCAAGACCGCTGCTCACTGCTCCATCACGGTTGAGGTTGACGCCTCTCGAATGACTTGGCTGCGTGAGAAAATGAGTGCGGAGCTGGGGTCCAAAGGGAGGGAGGGTGTCTCCTATACGGACATACTCGTAAAGGCTGCGGCCTCGGCGTTGAAGCAGAACGCCGTCCTCAACTCAAACTTGGAGGACGAGAAACTCAAAGTCTTCGAAGACGTAAACATTGGGGTTGCGGTCGAGGTGAAAGTTGACGGGAAGTCTGGGCTGCTGGTTCCAGTTGTTCGTCAGGCAGACAGAAAGTCCTTGGCAGAGATCTCGCAGGAAGTTGGAAGCCTCATTGAGCGCGCTTGGGCGAGCAAGGCTTCACATGAGGATCTGACGGGCGGAACCTTCACTGTGACAAACTTGGGCATGTACGGCGTGGAAACTTTTGTTCCGATAATTAACCCTCCTGAGACTGCCATCTTAGGGGTTGGCGCCGTCGTCGAAAAGCCCGTCGTTGTCCAAGGCAAGATTGAAGCGAGACCATCGGTGTGCCTGACTTTGGCCTTTGACCATCGAGTCGTGAACGGCGCACCAGCGGCGAGGTTCATGCAACGGTTGAAGCAGATCCTCGAATATGAGATATCTGAAAACCAGTAGATGCAGGCTCACGAGTCTGCGAAACGATCATAGGCGGTTGCGGAAATGGTTGAACCTTCGCGGTACGATGTTGCGGTGATCGGGGCGGGCATAGGCGGTTACGTCTCAGCAATCCGGTTGGCTCAGCTTGGCAAGAAGGTAGCCTTGATCGAGAAGGATAGGCTGGGCGGCACGTGCCTGAACTGGGGATGCATACCCACGAAGGCTCTACTGGTGACAGCCGACCTTCTAAGCAAGGTCAAGTGGTCCGAAGAGTTCGGGGTACACATTGAAAAAGTGACCATAGACTTTGAGAAGGTCACGGCGAGAAAGGATGCGGTCGTAAACCGTCTCACCGAAGGAGTACGGTTCTTGGTCAAGAAGAACAATATCAGCCTCATCAAAGGCAAGGGCACGATCCTTTCCAAGAACCAAGTTCATGTGCTGAGGGCTGACGGCAGTGAAGAGACCTTGGAAGCCCGGAACATTGTCATTGCGACGGGTTCAGAGGAGCGTAAGACCTCCTACGCAGAGATTGATGAGGAAAGGGTATTGACCACGAAAGGGGCGCTGAGGCTTAGGGAGAGCCCGAAGAGCTTAGCCGTGATAGGCGGGGACATCGTCGGGATCGAATTCGCCGTGATCTTTAACGCTCTTGGGTCGGATGTGAAGGTTCTGGAAGCTGCGCCTAACTTATTACCTAGGCTTGATAAGGACGTAGGCACAACCTACCTAAGGATCCTGAGGAAAAAGGGTATCGAAGTCTTCTTGGACACTGTGGTGAGATCGGTCAACGTTAAGCCCGACAGGAAAGTGGGCATAGTCGCCATCAAAGGAGGCTCCCAGCTGGAGATAGAGACAGAGAAGGCTTTGGTGACAGACGGGAGGAAGCCTTTGACCGAAGGCTTAGGACTCGAGAGAATCGGCATTCAGACAAAGGACGGGTTCATATCAGTGAACAAGCACATGAGAACCAGCGTTCCAAGCATATATGCCGTAGGAGATGTAACCGGGGGGAAGATGTTTGCCCACATAGCCATTGCGCAGGGCGTCGTGGCAGCGGAGAACATCGCTGGGTTGGAATCCACCTACGACGACAAGACCGTGCCAACGTGCCTGTACTGCCAGCCTGAAGCGGCAAGCATCGGGTTGTCTGAAGACGAGGCAGAGGAACAAGGATACGAGGTTGCCGTGGGGAAATTCCCGCACACGGCAAGTGGGAGGGCTTTGGCTTTGGGCGAAACTGACGGCTTCGCAAAAATCGTCTGCGACAAAGAAACAGGCGAGATTCTTGGAGTTCACTTAGTCGGTTCGAACGCCACTGATCTGATAGGTGAAGCTGCGTTGGCCATGAAGCTAGAGTGCACCCATGAGGAGCTCGGGACACTGATCCACCCGCACCCCACGATCAGCGAAGCGGTCATGGAAGCCGCCAAAGCGGTCTCAAAGAGAGCCATCCACATCTAGACAGCTTATGCCTCTGTAACATGCCTTAACGACGCTCCCGCAGATGCCAACAAGATGAGCAGAAGTGTCGAAAAAGAGAAACAGTCAGAAGAAGGCGTCTGCAGGCGAAGAAACGCCAAAAGCCGCCGTTTAGCCGTTTCAAGTCCTTTTTCAGGCAACAATTCACTGTGTGCCTCTGGAATTCATAGTTGAGGAAAGGCTTAAGAGCGAGAAGAATTTAGAAAGCTGGAAAGGAGAAGAAGAAGTGTCGAGGCTCATCCATCCAGGAAGCCACACTTCGAGATGGCGGCGAGCGAGGATAGAAGTAGGTGACAGCGATGGCTACCGGCATCATCGACGCCGAATTTGCTGGAAAGGAATCAAAGCTCGCCCCATGGACGAGAAGACTCGCTGAGACCTCTGCGCGATTCTGCCCAAGGTCGTTACGGATTGCGGGTCTTCCTTTCGGTTGCAGTACCCACCGTTCCTCAATTCTCCTTTCTCTTTTATCCGGGGAGGATTCAAGACCATGGCTGCAAACATGAAGCTTAGATTCCTTGAGACCTTGAGGCAATCAATCTTCGCATACGCCTTCAACATTTTCGGGGTAGTAGCGGGCGCAACGCTGGCCTACCACATAGGCATGTTCAGTCTTGCGCCTTGGGTGGTTGCAGTGTACCCGTCAGTTGTGAGCGCAAGGGGAGTCATAGGAGGCCTCTTCTCCGGACGTTTAAGCACAGGGTTGCATCTGGGAATGGTGAAACCCCACTTCTTCGGCAACACTGAAGATTTCTACTTGCTGCTTAAGGCAATAGTTGTGATGACCTTAGAAACAAGCATCGCCATGAGCTTGGTCGCAGCGTTATTCGGATCCATTTTCCAGAGCATAACAGCCGCTGAGGTTCTTAACATGCTAACCGTGACAATGGCGACTATGACTCTGGCATTGGTCTGCATCTCCCCATTGACAATGGCCATTTCTTTTGCTTCTTTCACGCATGGCTTGGACCCTGATATTGTTCTATATCCAATAGAGTCGACTGTATCTGACCTTGCCATCACGGCGATCTACATTTCTTTCGTGAACCTTTTTCTCCTGTTTGGTTCTTTCGGCCAATACGTGACTATCTCTGCGTGTTTGGTACTGCTGTTTGCTGCTGCATACCTTCTACCTAAGAATCTGCGGAAACCACAGTTTGCCGAGACACTCAGGGAGTTCGTGATTACACTGGTCTTTGTTGCCTTCATTGTGAATGTGACTGGCTTCGCCTTGAGCAAGATTGCCGGGGCCATAGGCGGAAGAAAGGAGATTTACACAGTGTACCCAGCCATGATTGACACTATGGGTGACGTCGGCGCCGTTGTCGGCTCAACCGCCACCACGAAACTCGCTTTGGGCTTGCTTAAGCCATCTTTCCTATCTATCAAAGAACATGCAACTGAGATTTCCGGCGCATGGGCAGCTTCCCTCATAATGTTTCTGGTCTACTCCGCAATCTCGCTGGTAGTGCAAGGGCTCTTCTCGTTAACGAATCTCTTGGGATTTGCTGCCCTGCTTATCAACGCTAACTTGATAGCAGGATTCTTTATCATAGTCGTCTCTTACGCCGTAGCCATCTTGACACACCAAAGAGGTTTGGACCCGGACAACTTCGTGATCCCGATTGAGAGCTCCCTCGCCGACAGCCTAACGACAATCTCGCTGCTCATTGCTCTAAGCCTATTCGGCGGGTTGGGCGCCGCAGCCTAGAACCAACGCTTAAATCATAGGTTTGGTCGACTCTTAGGCAAAGGCGTGGCGTCTGCAATGGATTCACGGGAGAACTTTCTAAGAGCCGCCGAGATGAGAGAGCCTGAGTGGATTCCTTGTTCAGTCTCGGTATCGCCTCCTCTTTGGCATAAGTATCGCGAAAGGATGGAAGATCTCGTGTTGAACCATCCAGCGGTCTCTGGGGAATACAGAAAGGGAAGCAGAGATTTCGACGACTTCGGCATTCGGCGCAGAGGCAACGCTATCACAGATGAATGGGGATGCGAATGGCACTTCTTAACCGATGGGCTTCAAGGACAGACGGCGAAACATCCGTTGGAAGACTGGAAAGCGTTGGACTCTTACAAGCCTCCGGATCCACTGTTGCTGAACAACATGCCGGAAGAAGGCGCCCCACCTTCGCTGAACAGCTTCGACAAGGCTAGGCAAGATGTTGAGAACGCCAAGAGGGAAGGCAGACTCGCCGTAGGGCATTGTCCTCACGGGTTCATGTTCCAACGTCTATACTGTCTTCGCGGCTTCAGCAATCTGATGAGGGATTTTGCCTCGGAACCGCCGGAGCTTAGGAGATTGATTGCCATAGTGCTTAGCTATAATGTGAGCTTGGTGCGGAGATGGCTCAGTCTTGGCGTGGATTTGCTGAGCTTCGGAGACGACCTTGGAACACAGCATAGACTGCCAATACGGCCTGAAACATTCAGGAAGTACCTAGCCCCCGCCTATTCCGAGATGTTCCTGCCAGCAAGGGAGAAAGGTGTTCATGTCCGCCTTCACAGCGACGGCCACGTAATGGAGGTTGCGGAGGATCTGTTACGAGCCGGCGTTGACATACTCAATATTCAAGACCTGGTGAACGGCATTGACAATATCCGCACTAGGCTGAAGGGTAAGGTATGCATTGATCTGGACATAGACAGACAGAGGATAGTGCCCTTTGGAACACCTCGCCAAGTCAGGAGGCATGTCAAAGGGGTTGTCTCGGCACTGAACTCGCCGGAAGGCGGTTTTATGGTCACCGTGGACATATATCCTCCGACCCCCCTAGAAAATGTTGAAGCGCTCTGCCAAGCTCTTGAAGACGCCGGCGGAGGAGCAAAAATCTGATACACAGGTTCGGCGACTCCTATACCTTGCTCTTGGAGACCTAACGGTGATGGGCGAATACTTCTACGTCGTGGACGAAGACGACAATGTCGTTGGCAAAGCAACGAGGGAGGAATGCCATTCAGGCAACGGGCTTATACACCGTTCAGTCTACATCTTCGTTCTAAACGAGAAGAACGAGCTTTTCCTCCAGAAACGTTCCATGTCTAAGGATCTTTACGCGGGCTTTTACACGGGTTCAGCAACGGGACATGTTGACTATGGCGAAGACTACGACGAAGCAGCTAGGAGGGAACTGAAGGAGGAACTCGGCCTAGATGCGCCTTTGCAGATGCTAGGCAAGGTCAAGAGCTTCTCGGAGGATGAACGGGAGATCTCGACTCTTTACATCTGCCGCCACAACGGTCCAGTCAAGTTCAACGAGAAGGAGATAGACAAAGGTTTCTTCGTGAGCATAGAAGACATCAGGAGAAGCCTCGAGACAGGCGAAAGGAGATTTGCCTACGGCTTCAAAGTGGCCTTCAAAGAGCTTGTGAGGCATGTTGAAAACGCGACGCCGGAAGGTGTCCCGGAAGAAGGAAAAGGTTATGCAAAAGGGCGTGATCAGGTAGTACCTGGATGGATTCCTTTGGAAACAGAGGTCTTTTCCCTTCTTTCAGAACAGGTCCGTTCCGTGTTAGCTAACATGGGCTTTTCTAAGCCGACTGAGCCGCAGGTGAAGGCAGTTCCGCCTATCCTTAAGGGGGAGAACGTTCTCCTAGTCGCGCCGACGGCAAGCGGAAAGACTGAAGCCGCCCTACTGCCAGTCTTCTCGAACTTCCTTGAGACCCCTGAGAAGAAGGGCATCACAATTCTTTACGTCACGCCCCTCAGAGCCTTGAACCGAGACATGGTTAGAAGACTCTCGACATGGGCTGAACTTCTGGGATTCTCAGTCGAGGTTCGACATGGAGACACTTCGATCAAGATCCGCAGAAGACAGGCTCTGAAGCCGCCGAACATGCTTGTGACAACTCCCGAAACTCTTCAGGCGATCTTGCCGGGGCAGTTGATGCGGAGCCATCTCAGCGGGGTTCGTTTCGTGATCATCGACGAGGTTCACGAGCTGGCTGAAGACAAACGCGGTGTCCAGCTCACCATAGCCCTCGAGAGGCTGCGAGAAGTAACCGGAAGAGACTTCCAGAGGATAGGTTTGTCCGCAACCGTGGGCAATCCGAAGGAGGTCGCTGCCTTTGTTGCTGGGACCGGACGACCCGTGAGAACTGTCGAAGTCAAGATACCAAAGGGCTACCAGTATTCAGTCGAGCATCCTGTCCCCGGAGAAAAAGACTACGACTTGGCTGAAGAATTGAGGACCGCTCCGGAAGCCGCGGCAAGAATAAGGCGAATCTTGGACTTGATAAACAGCCACGTGTCAACATTGGTTTTTGTCAATGCCAGAACAAATGCTGAAATGCTTGGTCACAGACTAGGCTCGCTGTCGTCTGAAGTGGCGGTTCACCATGGATCCCTATCAAGAGAAGAGAGGGCAACAATCGAGGATCAATTCAAAGAGAGAACCCTCAAGGCACTTGTCTGCACGAGCACCCTGGAGCTTGGCATCGACATAGGCCATGTTGACTTGGCGGTTCAGTATCTCTCACCTAGGCGAGTCTCTAGTTTCATTCAGAGGGTGGGGCGAAGCGGGCACAGACTTGACCTGGTCTCTAAGGGCGTGATTATCACAGCGTTTCCTGACGACATAGTGGAGGCGGTCGCAGCGATCAGACGGGCTTCCAAGAACCTTTTGGAGCCTCTTCGCATACACGAGAACGCATTGGATGTCTTAGCCCACCAGGTTGCCGGAATCCTCATGGACAAGAGACGGGTCACGGTTGACGAGATGTTCAGGATTGTCTGCCGGGCGTATCCCTACCGCGACCTGTCAAAGGTTAAATTTCTCGAGGTTGTTAGGTATCTTGGCGCGCTTAGGGAGCTATGGTTGGAAGGAGACGTTTTGGGAAGGACCGCGAAGACTAGACGTTACTACTATGAGAACCTCTCCATGATCCCGGATGAGAGGCGATACCCCATAATCGACGTAATCTCAGACCGGAGGATAGGAACCCTGGGCGAAGAGTTTATGGCGTTGAGAGCTAGGTTAGGCCTCAATTTCATCTGCAAGGGGAAGGTCTGGCGGATCGTCCAGATTGAGGACGAGACGGGAAAGGTCTATGTGGTGCCCTCAGAGGACCCGTTAGGAGCGATACCCGGATGGGACGGCGAGATGATCCCCGTGCCTATCGAACTAGCTGAAGAGGCCGGAAGACTCAGAGACGAGATAGCCCATGAACTGAAGCGCCTAGCCGAACCGGAGAAAGTGGCAGAGATGTTCGCTGAAAGGCTTTCGGTTAAGCCCCAAGTCCTGCGCGAAGTGGTTGGCGAAATCCACAACCATATCAAGCAAAAGCTACCCGTCCCAACACATGACCTTGTTCTCATCGAGGGCTTCAGCAAATACTTCATCATCCACGCCTGCTTTGGGGAGATCGTTAACAGGACGCTGGGGTGCATCTTCGACGCGATCCTTTCAGACCACGAGCTCATAGCAGGCTGGTGGAACGACGGATATCGCATTCTGATCGAGGCACCGAGAAACGTCGAACAGAGGGACCTCGAAAGACTACCTTCCCTCCTCCTTGGCTTGAGCGACAAGGATGTCGAGAAGGCTTTCCAAGTTTACGTTGAAGCCCGTTTCCCCTTCGCTGAAAGGATGAAGTTCGTTGCTGAAAGGTTCGGCGTCCTCCCGAGGGGAAGGCTGATGGGACCTGAGAGGATGGCTCAGCTGCCCGCCCGGTTTAGGGACACACCTGTCCATGATGAGACGATTAGGGAGATTATGACCGAGAAGATTGACCTAGAATCCGTGAAGAGGATAATGGCGTCTTTGAGGTCCGGCGGCATCCGGCTTGAAACCCTCTTCTCCAGGGAGGCTCCCTCGCCCATCGCGTATCACATCTTAGCTAAGTATTCTGAGGTTCCTGAGCTGATGGCTCCGAGGCAGGTCTTGCTCAGTAACTTAGAGAGGATGAAGATGTCTGTCGATGCGCGTAGGGTTCGCCTCCTCTGCCTCTCATGCGGAGACTGGGCTATTGAAGCTAAGATTCGCGATCTTCCAGAAAGACCGGTCTGCGGCAAGTGTGGGTCTGGGCTTCTTACAAACCTAAAGAGGCAGCAAGACCTCGCGAACCTTAAGGACGTCTTCCGAAAGCGCTTGAGTGGAGCCCAACTGAGCGAAGAAGAGCTTAAAGAGTTAAGCGGCAGCAGGAGGGCAGCTGATCTGGTCTTGAGCTACGGCAAGCAGGCAATAGAAGCCCTGGAAGTCATAGGCGTTGGGCCTGAGACTGCCTTCAGGATACTGGGAAAGATGCATGTGGACGTGAATGACTTTTACATGGAGCTTTTGAAGGCGAAGATCCAGTTCCTGAGAACCCGGCAGTATTGGGACGATCAGGATTCACGGAAAACATCAGGCTGAGATGAGGTTCATTCTTCAGTGATTGCCCCAAGAACCAGTCCTAGTAGAGCCATCCGGACTATGACGCCGTTCCTGACTTGCTCAAAGTATTTTGCGAAGGGTGTTGAGTCCACTTCGACAGCTATCTCCTCGACCCTCGGAAGCGGATGGAGAACGATGAGGTCGTCCTTTGCGCCTCTGAGCACGCCGAGGTCGACCGCGTAGGTGCCTCTGACCTTTTCGTATTCAGCCAAGTCTGGGAACCTTTCTTTCTGGATTCGCGTCACGTAGAGGACGTCTATCTCTGGCAGTATTTCTTCGATCTCTGCGTACTCGGCAACCTCTACTCGTGTCCCTATGTCTTCCAGAACCTCTCGCCGCATCTTCAGAAGGCTCGGCGAAACCAAGTTGAGCTTCACATTGTAGAGCGAAAGGGCGTAGGCAAGCGAATGGACAGTTCTTCCATAGCGGAGGTCGCCCATCAAAGCCACATTCAGACCGTCTATCTTACCTCTCGCTTTGATGATTGTGTATAGATCCAGCATCGCTTGGGTTGGGTGTTCTTCGGCGCCGGAACCCCCGTTTATCACTGGAACCTTAGCGTATTCCGCGGCGAACCTGGCTGACCCTTCGAGCGGGTGGCGCATGACGATTACGTCTGAGTACTTCTCGACGACCCTTACTGTGTCAGCTAGGGTTTCGCCCTTCACTACTGAAGAGATTTCAGGCTCGTCGAATCCGACAACGTTCCCGCCCATCTTGTACATGGCTGTCTGGAAACTAAGCCGAGTTCTGGTGCTAGGCTCAAAGAAAAGCGTAGCCATGATCCTTCCGCGAAGCATGTCTGAGCCTTTCTCGGCTAGGGGTTCAACTGCCTCCGCTGTCTCTAGAATGTGGTTGATCTCTTCGCGTGTGAAGTCCTTGATTGAGACTATGTCTCTGTTAGCAAAGCCGTAGCCTCTCTTCATAGACGTGACGCACCTTGAGAGCAAATATCAGACTTAGGAAATTTAAGTCTTTTAACTTTCCGAGCCGTCAAGGGCCTGTCCGGGAAGTCTGGAACGCCGAAAGGCGATGGCGAACACATTTGTCGTCCAATATCTTTCTCTTCAGTAGTACCGGGCTTAGGGGATTCGGGGTCCTCCGATGCTCCTCAGCCTTCTTTGTCAGATTGCGTGCTTGAACTTGAAGCCGAAGATATCTATGTTCTGTGCGGTGTATTTTCTCTCTTTACCGGGAAAGCCTCGTCAATGACAAGCAATTACCAAGAAGGCTCACCTACGCCTTTATAAGGGCGGAAGCGCCTACTGTTATTGAAAAGTTTTCTCTTATACTGTAGGCTCGTCCTACTGAATAACCGAATCT
>CAYRBK010000022.1:0-26836 GCA_964422605.1 uncultured Candidatus Bathyarchaeia archaeon
GAAGCCACTTCTGGAATTCAGCCATCTTTTCGCACTTAATATAGTATTTCCAAGCGAGAAACATCTTCGAACTCCTCAACAACTCATTTCGTTAGATAGTCATAAAAGCTTATCGTCAAAAAGATTATTAGCGCGCGCCAAGGCAACGCGTCGTTGTAAGTTCTGGGAGGCTTGAGGCTTCCGTGTCTGGTCACCCTAGGGCAGCCCGACCCAAACATCTACTCAAGAAAATGCGATCTGCGGGAGGTATGTCGCTGCCAGAGTAAATCATGACCGGCTTCTGGCACAAGTTTCTGCTTCCTTGGGTATTGAGCTTTTTCTCTATAGCTGGACCTCTGGTTTTTAGATTCATAACGGTAATAAGGGTTAAGGGTCTTAAGTCTAAACCAGTATCCCAGGTTCGGGCTTAGGTCTCTATGACCAAAAAGCGATCGAGACTGGAAATGTACTCAAACGTTCTGGAAACAGTGGATATGGGAGTCGACAAACCAACAAACATCATGTACAAATGCAATCTTTCATGGGTGCCTATGCAGGAAATCCTGGCACTGCTGATAGGGAAGAGCCTGATACGAGAAGTTGAGAGTGGAAGCAAGAAAACCTACGAGATTACGGAGCGGGGTCGGGACCTGTTGAGATACCTAGGAACTGTGGTAGATGTGCTGGCTACTCAGAGACGAAAGGGAACCGCATTCTCAGAACCACGCCCGAGGCCACCGGCCATAACTCGGCTTCGAAGAGATCTGCTCATGGTTTCTCAGGAAGACGACTCAGCTGAAAGTGACTCCTCCTAAGTGGCTAGGGGAGTTCGGCTTTGTAACTGGGCAAAGCGACACGAAGCATCACGGATACTAGTCTCGGGCGAATCAACTTAGACGGGGATTTGCCCGCAAATAAGAGTGAACTCAAGCAGGGAAACCTTTTTCTGGAGAGGGCGTCTATTGGAGAAACGCCGATATGAGGGACATGAGGATGCTTTCCAGGAGAGTAGTCTTTAAGAAGGCGAAAGAAGTCGCGATTGAGGAGATAGACATTCCAAGCCCGTCTCACGGCCAGATTCTTGTGAAAACACTGGTCACTTTGATAAGCACGGGCACGGAACTGACTGTGCTCAGCGGGGAATTTCCCAAAGGCTCTGTTTGGGACAAGATCACGCGTTATCCAGGGATGCCAGGGTACTCTAACTGCGGCGTTGTGGAGGAGGTAGGCGAGGAAGTCCAGAACCTCAATGTGGGCGACCGCGTTGTCAGCGATGCCCACCATTCCGAATACTCGCTCGTCAGGGAAGACGGAGCATTCAGAGTACCCAGAGGAGTCTCTGATGAGGAGGCTACCTTCTGGAACCTCTCAGCAACCGTACTTAATGGAGTGAGGCTGGCTAATATAAGGCTAGGCGAAAGCGTCGCAGTCGTAGGCGCAGGCATTCTCGGTCAGCTTGCTTGCCAATACAGCAGGCTGTGCGGAGGGTTTCCCGTCATTGTTGTGGACCTCTCTGAGATGCGTCTTAAGATAGCTCGGAAGCTTGGGGCGACTGCTGTGATACAGTCGGGCAAGGATGACGTGGCTGAGAGGGTCTCGGAGCTTACTAAGGGCAGAGGTGCAGACGTGATCTTCGAAGTGACCGGTAACCAGAACAACATTCCATGGGAACTGGACTTAGTGAAACCCCAAGGCAGGTTCATTCTCCTCAGCTCTCCAAGAGGCACTACTACGCTTGACTTTCATGACTACTTGAACTGGCCAAGCAGGATAGTGATAGGAACGCATGCGTCCAGCCACCCCGCCTACGAGACTCCTTACAACCCTTGGACCAGACAGAGAAACACTGAACTCTTCTTCGACCTCCTCGATGCCAAGCTGGTCAACGTGAAAGAGCTGATCACACATCGGTACCCCTGGACCGAGGCCCGGGAGGTCTACCGGAAACTCCTTGACCCTGTTGGAGAACGCCTCCAAGTCATAGGCGTCCTCCTAGACTTCAGAGAACGTCCATAGCAGTCCTAATCAGAATCATTGATGCGCTGCTCCAAGGACCGACATCTGTCATGGCTCGAGACCCGAAAGGTGGGGCGAGGGCCTTGGTGAGGATGGGAGTTTCCGCAAGCGATGTTCCTAGGCTCGGAACAGCGCGACAAGTTGTATCCAGCAAGAGAACTATATAGCTATGCCTGGAGTTGGGAAGTAGGAAAGGCGGCCTGTGAAGCACTTACCACTGCACGGGCATCAGACGAGATGGGGGAAAATGTATGTTCAGTATGGGCTCAGATCTATTTTCTCCCATGAAATGCTCGTCGAGGAATCGAGCCGTATGGCGGCGATCTCTAACTTCTCCAACGCTCTCCTCAAGTTATAGATGCAAGTTCCTACGTCTCCTTTGTCACAGATTATGGCGAAAACCAGATCATGCGTGCCATACGTCTTCCACAGGAATTTGACCTGATGCTGCCTCTTTAGGAACTCCACGGTCCTGTCCAAGTCTTTGGGGCTTACGTTCATTCCGAAGATCACTGCTGAGAAGTCGAGCTTCTCAAAGTTGGGGAAAGCCATAATCCGGCGCGTTATTATGCCCATCTTCTCGAGCTTGTCGATCCTACGGTAGACAGTGTTCCGGCTTGCGTTACAGAGCTTTGCCAGCTCGTCGTAGGAGTAGATACCGTTGCAGACGTATCGCACAATCTTTCGATCAAGTTCATCAACTTCAGCCTTCATTGTATCACCTTGTAGAAGTGTGGGGGAAATCAAATAAAAGCCTTGTTTCTGCACCATAGACTAAGCAAGCGCCACTACTGGCGGGACTGAAGAGGAAAGAGGGAGGTGCAACTCCGCTTGGGTGATAGTTGCCTCATGCACGCCGACAACCGGGGTACCGTGACTTGTCGCTGCTGCGACATATCATTCAGAAGCCAAGAGTAGCCTAACCTTCCCCACGATGGCCAATGCACACTTCACGACTTCCTTCAGATGGCTGTTCAGTTTCGCATTGGCGCCTTGCTTCTATGCTCTCATCTGCTGTATTCTGCTTTTCAGTTGCGGAATGATCCTGAAAAGATCGTCGACGACCCCGTAGTCTGCGATGTTGAAGATTGGAGCCTTCGGGTCCTTGTTTATGGCTATGATCAAATCTGAATTCCTCATTCCTAGAACATGCTGGAAGGCACCACTTACTCCGACAGCGACGTAGAGTCTGGGCTTCACAGTTCTCCCTGAAGTGCCTACTTGACGGTCGGTAGGCAACCACCCCTTGTCCACTACTGGACGTGAACATGCAAGAACTCCCCCAAGGGTCTTCGCAAACTCTTCAAGCATTGGCATGTTGCTTGCGTCCTTTATCCCACGTCCAACGCCCACAAGGACTTCCGCAGCCGTGATATCGACTCCTCCCGGCGGAGGCAAAACATACTCGATGAAACGCTTCTCAGTTATCTCTTCCGAAAGAGGAGAAGGCACCTCTGTTATCTCCCCATTCATTGGCTTCAGGTTAGTTGAGGGGAATGCTGCTTGGCGAATGGTGACAACGTAGCTTTCAGACTTGCGGACCGTTGCTCTGACATTCACTTTGCCTCCGTACATTTGCCGCGTTACTGCAAGCGTTCCATCTTCGAACCGCACATCTATGCAGTCCGTTACGAGCGGCAGATTCAAGGCAGCTGCGAGGCTCGGAGCCAGATCAATGCCGAAGGCTGTGTGTCCTATCATGATTAGGAGCGGTTTGCGCTCACCGACCAGACTGGACAGCACTTCTTGGTAGGCTGCAGAGTTGAAGTTCTCTAGTCTACTGTCTTCAACGAGCAAAACTCTTCCGGCGTACTCTGCAAGTGTTTTCGCGCGTTCTCCACCATCTTTGCCGAAGAGAACTGCGGTCAATACGCTCCCAGTTTTCTCAGCCAGTTCCCTGCCCTTCATCAGCATCTCGAATGTTATGTCTCTGATCTGCCCCTGCCTGTGCTCAGCCAAGACAAAAATCTCGCCCACCAATCAGATAAGCCCCCTTGATCTCAGGATCTCAACGATTCGGGTTGCAACTTCCTCTGGACTTCCTGTCAGGAGCTCTGCCTGCTTTTCCACAGGAGGAGCAAACATGTTCTCTATCCTCATCCAAGACCCTGCTTGACCAATCTCCTTCTGCTCTATTCCTATGTCAGCTAGGCCTAGAGCTCTTATCTCCTTCTGCATAGCCTTTCTTAGGGCCATAATTGATACGTATCGAGGCTCATTTATGCCTGTCTGGATCGTGAGAACCGCGGGCAGTCTAGCCTCAACTATCTCTTCCAGGCCCCCCTCCAGTTCACGGTTGACTCTGGCAACGCCACCTTCGAGCACGATCTTCTTGACCATTGTTGCATGGCGGACCTTCAGCAGTGCGGCAAGTACGGGTCCGACCATTGCGTAGCCATCGTCTGCGGCCTGAGCACCGGTTAGTACCAGATCAAAGGAAAGGCTCCCAATTGCGCCATATAGAATCTTTGCTACAGCGTAACCATCTGAGCCTTCAAATGAGGGATCTGTCAGCCTTATTGCCTTGTCTGCGCCTCTTGCCAAGCACTTTCTCAATGCATCGTCTGCACTCTCAGGTCCAACTGTTATGATTGTGACTGTTCCTCCATGCTTCTCTCTTAGAAGGAGCGCTTCTTCGACCGCGTAGTCGTCCCATTCGTTAATGTCGAAGACCAAGCCGCTTCTCTCTATGGCTTTGCCAGTCGCGTCGATTCTTATTTCGGCTTCAGCTGTCTCTGGAACATGCTTCACGCAAACAATTATGTCCAAACTATCTTACCTCCAATTGTCATCTTGGTCATGTGTCTATTACGTTTTTCGTCGATCTCTCTGCACCTGCGGATTTTAGGCAGATCGCTTTCCCACGAACCACTGAGTCTCCACTCAGAGCGAGATACGCTGCCTAATGGCGACGCGTTTCTCCTCGGACACCGGGCCGAATTTTCTGATTCTTTCTGTAAAAATAGTGAACAATTCAGCCGATTTCTTGTAGACTGGCAATGGCACGTGGCTGTAGCGAACTCGCATACCTTCAATTCCAGACTCTGTTAGCAAACGTCCTACATCGGTCATTCGCTTCTTTGTGAACTTCTCGTCAATCTCCTCCTGCCCTTCAATGACAAGGACACCGTCTGCTCCAAGACCAAAGGCGTAAAGGAAGTGCTTTGGTCCGAGGATTGCCGTTGAGGGGATGGGTACGATTCGTATGCTTTCCGGATAGTTGACACGGTCAAGTCCGAGGAAGTCCATGCCAGTATACCCAACATTCTTGTCAACAAAAGCGATGATCCTGATTTCTTCAGAAGCCTTGTCGTTGAGCACACCCCTCAGGTTGGCGACTATCTGCTTCATCGTCGAATTCTTGAAGTCAATGGCCTCTCTCGGGCAGGAGGGAATACACGCCCCGCAACCTGTGCACATGAACGGGTTGATCTCAGCCTTCCCGTCTCGCACAACAATCGCGTTTGACGGACATGCCTCAATGCAGATTCCGCAGGCATTGCATGGCTCTGCGACTACAAAGGCTTTTTCAGGACTGGTAGTAACGAATTTCTCCTTCAGGAATTGAGAGGACTTGACAGCTGCTGCCAAACCGTCGGAGACTGAGTCCCGCACATCCTTTGGGCTCAAGGCGCAGCCGCAAGCAAAAACTCCGGTGATCAGCGAGTCAACGGGGTCGAGTTTTGGATGCTTCTCCTGTATGAAACCGTCTTCACCCAATGAAAGCTTCATCTTGCCTGCAAGGTCCTTTAAGCCCATCGCTGGAACCATAGGGGTAGCTAAAGCAACTAGGTCGAATTCCTCTTCGTCTACGTTGCCTGTCAACGTGTCCTCAGCCATAACAACGAGCTTCCCGTTCTTGTTCTTGTACACTTCCGCTACTTTTCCGCGGAGGAAGACAACGCCCGCCTCTTGATCTCGCCAGTAGAGTTCCTCGTACCCTTTGCCAGTGGCCCTTATGTCCGTGTAGTAGATGTAGACGTCTATGCCAAGCATTTTCTTGAGTACGTAGGCTTGCTTTAGAGAGTACATACAGCATATCCGGCTGCAGTAGGGGATGAAGTTCTTGTCTCTTGACCCGGCGCAGAGGACTATCGCAACTTTTTTGGCAATACTGCCATCAGCCTTCTTGACGTGTCCGCCGGTTGGGCCGGCGGCTGAGGTGAGTCTCTCCAGATCCATCATACTGATAACGTCAGAGTAAATGCCATGCCCATAGCTCTTGAGATTATTCGCGTCATAGAGCTCATATCCCGTGGCCATAACTATGGCGCCCACGTTTAAGTCAACAGTTTTCCCTTTATCTTCTAAGTTTATAGCTTTAGAGGGACAGAGCTGGACACATTTTCCACACTTTGTGCAGGCATCAAAATCTATAGCATAGGCTGAGGGTACAGCTTGGGGAAACTCGATATACGCAGCCTTCCTCCGCGACAACCCTTCATTGAATATGTCTGGCACCGCTACTGGGCATACTTTTGCGCATACACCGCAACTTCTGCATGTCTCAACATCGACGCCTCTCGGCTTCATGAACACTCTCACAGCATAGTTGCCAGGCCGCCCGCCAACCTCATAGACCTCGGAATACGTAAGCAAATCCACGTTTAGGTTCCTACCAACCTCTGCCATCCTAGGGGTAAGTATACACTGGGCACAATCAAGCGTTGGGAAAACCTTGGTTAACTTAGCCATGTTACCGCCGATGGTTGGCCCCCTCTCCACGAGATGGACCCTAAAGCCGAGATTTCCCAGTTCCAAAGCGGATGTGATTCCAGCTATGCCCCCACCTACCACAAGAAGTTCCCTTGAACACTCTTCGCTTACAGTTTCCAACGGCTCAAGCTCAAGGCTCCGTTCGTAGCCCCCCCCAATCAGGCTTGCAGCTTTCCTCGTGGCTTCGGCTGAGGCGTGAGGACCGTGAACCCAGGAGCATTGCTCTCTAACGTTCACGAACTCGAGCATGTATGGGTTCAAGCCGGCTCGTTCTACAACGCTCTGAAATGTCGAAAGATGCATCCTCGGAGTGCAACTGGCAACAACGACTCTGTCTAGATTCTGCTTCTTTATGGCTTCAACTATCATCTCCTGAGCGGGTTTGGAGCACAGATAAGTGTGTTGTTTGGCAACAAGGACTTCGTTCCACTTTCGGATCTCGTCAACAACGCCCTTAACATCCACAACGTCACCTATGTTTCCGCCGCATTCGCAAACAAAAACGCCAATCCTCGCTGACTTTTTCTCCACTGTAGGATCCCAGCATGTTAGATTGTTCTGATTCATAGCGAAGAAAATGCTTAAAAATATTACTCAGATTCTGCAGTTTCCAGTGCCCGTGCTCCGGGGCTCCGCAAATCTTAATAGCGCTACTTTCCCATTTTAGGCGAATGTGACATGGAATGGACGCTCAGGAGCTAGTCCAGAAGCATAAGCTGCTTGAGTGCATCCAGTGCGGAATATGCACAGGTGGTTGTCCCGTCTCAAGAAAAACAAGCCTGAACATCAGAAGGTGCATGCGGGAAGTTGCTGTCACGAGGAAGGTGATCTCGTGTCCGCAAAATGAGCTGTGGAGCTGCACAATGTGCTCAACCTGCGGAATCCGTTGCCCAAAGGACCTGAACCCGTACGAATTTTTGGCTGACATTCGCGGTATCGCTGTTGAAGAGGGTCAGATTGCGTCGACGATCCGAGACTCTCTGGAAAGCATTTTTAAGAATGGCAATCCGTGGGGGAGAATAAGAGGCAGACGGTCCGAATGGGCTCAAGGCTTGAACATAAAGCACGTCTCACAAGGCGCCGAGTTCCTATACTTTGTCGGTTGCACGCCAGCCTACGACCCGCGGGTCCAAGAGGTATCAAGAAACCTTGTAAAATGTTTCGAAAAAGCTGGAGTCGACTTCGCAACGCTGGGCGATGAGGAAAATTGTTGCGGAAACGAGGTATATGGGATGGGTGAAAAGGGCTTGTTCGATTTGCTGGTTGACGAGAATCTGAAAATCTTTGAAAAATACAACGCGAAAAGGATTGTTACCAGCTGCCCACATTCCTACAACGCCTTCAAGAACCGCTACAAGCAAGCTCCCTATGAGGTCCAACATCACTCACAATTGCTTGCTGGGCTGGTTGATGATGGCAAACTCACATTCTCAAGCATGCTAGCCAAGAAAGTCGTGTATCATGATCCATGCCTGTTAGGTAAGCAGAACGGCATCTATGAAGAACCAAGAAAAGCTATCGAGGGTCTACCGGGTGTTGAACTGCTTGAATTCGATCGTTCGAGGGAACGAAGCCTTTGCTGTGAGGGTGGCGGTGGAAGGATGTGGATTGACATTCCGGGAGAACGCCTTGCCGAAACCCGCGTTAGAGAGGCAGTTGAATGCGGGGCTGAGATCCTGGCGACAGCTTGCCCTTTCTGCTTGCTGACCCTGGAAGACGCTGTGAAAACAACGGGGCTTGAAGGAAAGATTCAAGTCATGGATATAGCGGAGCTACTTTCACTGTCTCTCTAGTTTGGTGGAGGCGTCAACCTTTCTGGCAACCGATAGTCTGTGGAGACGGATGATGTTTGTGGGCTTTCACTGTTAGAGACTCTCCACCCGATTTCCGATTTGTACATTCGCCGAGAAACCAAAACTTATTAGCAAGGTACGACAGTTGGAACGTTAGCGGAAGGGTGAATCTGGTTTGAGTTCGCTGAGCTCTGACTTCATGCACGAAGTTGCTAACACGCCCAGAGGCCGAGGCGTTCTCACATGCATACAATGCGGGAGATGCACAAGCAGTTGCCCAGTGGCCAGAGTGGTAGAGGAACACAACCCAAGAAAACTGATGGAGATGATCATACTTGGGTCACGCTCAGACGTTCTGCTTGGGCAACTGCCGTGGCACTGTCTCTCGTGCTTTACGTGCCTTGACAGGTGCCCGCAGGGCGGAGATGTCGGCGAAACGATGTTCGCGATCAGAAACCTAGCGGTCAGGGAAGGGAATATTCCGAGGGGAACACTTGTGCAGACTCAGAGTCTGTTTGATACTGGACGGGTGGTGACTCCGAGCAGAATGGCTCTGATCAATAGGCAGAGATACGGGTTGGGCAAAGAACCGGCGGTCGACGTCAAGGATGTCCAGAAAATCCTCAGGAAAACATGCTTTAGTAAGTTAACATCTCGAGGATCGTGAAGAAGGTGAAATATGCTTTCTTTTTGGGTTGTCTGATACCGGCAAGGGAGCCAAATTACGAAAGCTCCGTAAGAAGGATTGCGCCGGAGTTAGGTGTAGACCTGGTGGAAATGGAGGGCGCAAACTGCTGCGCACCGTTCAGCATACAGTCCGTGGATCATATGAGTTGGCTTGCTTTGGCAGCTAGAAATCTTTGCGTTGCCGAGCAGATGGGACTGGACATTATGACCCTCTGCAATGATTGCTACGAGTCGCTCTTGATGGGAAACACGATACTGAAGGAAGACAAGGAAATCAGGGATCAGGTAAACGAAATCTTGGCTGACGTTGGCCTGGAATTTGAGGGAAAAACGGAGGTAAAAACTTTTGTCGATGTCCTACACAAGGACATAGGCTTGGAAAAAGTGAAAAACGCAATCAGAAGACCGTTCAACGGGCTTCAAGTCGCTATACAGCCCGGTTGTCACTTGACTAGGCCTAAACGAATACATTTCGGCGAATGGATGGGCGTCACTGCTCTGGACGAACTTGTGGAGGCAACGGGTGCCGAATCGGTCGCCTATGAAAGGAAGGAATCTTGCTGCGGGGGTCCTCTACGTGGCATAAACGATGAAGTCGCTCAGTATGTTGCTAAACAGAAACTAGATGCCATAAAAGCCGCTGCCCCTGATTGCATTGTCACTGTCTGCCCATTCTGTTACCTTGAACTGGATATGGGCCAGTTGGAGATCAAGAGACATATGCAGCTAAAGGAAGAGGAGTACGACTTGCCCGTGCTACACTTTGCAGAGCTGCTGAGAATGGCGATGGGTATGGAGCTTGAGGACTGGGAGATTAGAGCTCACCGAACTCCGATAGCAAGAGTCCTCAAAATGCAGGAGGAACAGTGAGATGCGGAAAGCAGTCATGGTTATAGGCGGCGGAATTGCCGGCATACAAGCGTCTCTAGACCTGGCGAACAGAGGCTTCAAGGTGCACCTTGTGGAGAAAGACCCGAGTATCGGTGGAAGGATGGCGCAGCTCGACAAGACCTTCCCAACAATGGACTGCTCCATCTGCATACTTGCGCCAAAAATGATAGAATGTGCCCACAATCGAAATGTGCAGCTGTTAACCTATTCAGAGGTGAAAGGGGTAAAGGGTTCCATTGGCAACTTCAAGGTCAAAGTTCTCAGAAAACCGAGGTATGTTGACGAGAGAAAGTGCAATGGCTGCGGAATCTGCGCCCAAAACTGCCCCTCAGAGGCGCCTAACGAATTCGATGAGAATCTGGGGATGAGAAAGGCGATCTACATGCCTTTCCCGCAAGCAGTCCCGAGGGTGATGGTCATAGACAAAGACAACTGCATAGAGTGCGGGCTTTGTGACAAAGTGTGTCCTGCTGACGCCGTTGACAGGGAACAGCAGCCGGAAGAGGTTGAACTGGATGTGGGAGCCATAACTGTTGCTACGGGTTTCGACATGTTCGACCCTTCAGTCATCCCACAGTATGGGTATGGACGCCTCAAGAATGTCATAACAGCGATGGAGTTGGAACGAATACTATGTGCGTCAGGGCCAACTGGCGGGCACTTGATAAGACCGTCAGACGGAAGAATCCCTAGAAACATAGCCTTCATACAATGCATAGGCTCACGTGACAGAAGAGAATGGATCAACCACCCTTATTGCTCAAGCATCTGCTGCAAATATGCTGTTAAGGATGCAGTTCTAATAAAGGAACACGAGCCGAACACGGTTGTCGCAATCTTCTATATAGACCTCCGGGCTTTCGGCAGGGGTTTCCAAGAATTCGTAAACAGAGCGAAATCCGAGTTTGGGATAAGATTTGTGCGAAGTAGTCCTGGCGAAATCTCAGAAGACCCATCCACAAGCAACCTTGTGGTCTGGTTCGAAGACCCAACAACCAGAACTGTTCACCACAATTCCTTCGACTTAGTTGTGTTATGCCCGGCTCTGATACCTAGGAAAGGAGTAGGAGAGTTGGCCAAGATCCTAGGCATAGAACTTGACAATTACGGTTTCCTCAAATCAGCAGATTCCGTGAGAAAGCCTCTTGACACAAACGTCCCTGGAATCTTCGCTTGCGGCTACTGTCTAGGCCCCAAGACCGGCGACGTCCCAGACTCCATAACACAGGGCAGCGGTACAGCAGGAAGGATAGCTGAGGTTCTAGTGGCTAGGGAGGCGTCATAGATGATCGAAGAACCACGCATAGGTGTCTTCATCTGTCACTGCGGAGTCAACATAGGAGGCGTCATCAATGTTCCCGAAGTAACAGAATACGCCAGTAAACTACCGCGTGTCACTTACGCCGAACATAGCCTGTATACCTGTTCAGAGGCGGGACTGGACGCAATAAGGAAAGCAATAGCAGAGTGTAGCCTCAACCGAGTTGTCGTTGCTTCATGCACGCCCCGGACACATGAACAGCTTTTCAGAGAAACGGTGAAAGAGGCTGGGCTCAACCCTTACTTGTTTGAGATGGCAAACATCCGAGACCAGTGCTCGTGGGTTCACATGCATGAACCTGGGAAAGCAACTGAGAAGGCTAAAGACCTCGTCAGGATGGCTGTTGCCAAAGCAGCCTTGCTTGAACCCCAGACTGAACCAGAAGTCGAGGTGAAAGATGCTTCGCTTGTTATTGGAGCAGGCGTCGCCGGGATGACGGCGGCGCTTTCCATGGCAAATCAGGGTTTCAAAGTGTGTCTGATTGAGAGGGAGAAAGGGCCAGGCGGTATCGTCCGTCGGCTTTACAAGCTATATCCAACGCTAGCCAGTTCCTCGGAGGTTGTAGGTCCACTGGTGAAGGCCGTGAAATCTCACGGGAACATCGAGCTCATGACCTCGACAACTCTGAAAGAAGCCTCGGGATATGTTGGGAACTTCAATGTCATCCTAGCAACCCCCAACGGTGACAAGGAAGCAAACGTCGGCACAATCATCGTTGCTTGTGGCGCCTTGAACTACCGGCCACCACAAGGATTATACCAGTACAAAGTCCTCGACAAAGTCGTTACACAGGAAGAATTGGACGGAATACTAAGGAGAGATGCTCTGGGAAAGCCTGAAAGGATCGTGATGATACAATGTGTGGGTGCTAGAAAAGGTGAGATCAGGCCTTCAGCGCTTGAGGCCTTCCCGAGATCTGATACAGCCGAACTGTTGAGGAAAATTCTCAAAGCGCGCAAAGAGGAAGGATGGCCCTACTGCTCAAGGATATGCTGCATGAACGCCATAAAGAATGCCATACTCATAAAGGAGAATTCCCCTAAGACTGATGTTGTGATTCTCTATGGGGATCTCAGGGTCTACAAGGAGTACGAAGACTTCTACAAGAGAGCAAGGGACTTGGAAGTGAGATTTGTGAGACACATAGAGGAGATCCCGCCGGAGATAACTCAGACACCGGAGGGCAAGCTTGATGTTGCAGCCTACGACGCACTTTCTGGGCTTGAGGTTAACTTCAAGACTGATTGGGTTGCGCTTTCAACGCCCCTGAGACCTCGCAGAGGCGAAGTGTTACTTGCGAGAATGCTCAAGGTTCCAATAGGAACCGATGGCTTCTTGATGGAAGCGCATTTGAAGCTTAGGCCTGTGGATACGAATGTCGACGGGGTCTTCATAGCCGGAACAGTGTCAGGACCCAAGGACGTCTCCGAAAGCATTATTTCTGGTGAAGCCGCAGCGGCTAGAGCGTCAATACTCATGGGCAACAAAAAAGTTAGAACAGATGCCATAACAGCTCTCGTGGACGAAGATCTGTGCATTGGATGCGGACTATGCGAAGAACTATGCCCATATGGGGCGCCAAAGGTTGAAGTCGGGAAGTCAAAGATCAGAGAGATACTGTGCAGAGGATGCGGCTCATGCGCCGCGGAATGCCCAAGACGAGCGATATCCATGCGCCACTTCGGAGACCACCAGATTCTTGAACAAGTGAAGGCGCTTTTGGCACCTGCAGGCTAAAGGAGGCGTGGTTTTGATGGGAGAAAAGACTGAAAGAGGAGAAAAGGCTGAAGAAGGATTTGAACCCTTGATTGTGGCGTTCTGCTGCAACTGGTGCTCTTACGCAGGCGCAGACTTGGCCGGAACAAGTCGTTTCGAATACCCACCAAACATCAGGGTAATCCGAGTGATGTGCACGGGGAGGATAGATCCAACCTTTGTGCTGGAAGCTCTAAGAATGGGGGCTGACGGAGTCTTGGTCGCTGGTTGTCATCCAGGCGACTGCCATTACCAGAAGGGAAACTTCATAATGGAGAAAAGGTTTGGTTACATAAAAAAAGCTGTCGATAGCATAGGAATGGAACCCGAACGTGTAAGGTTAGAATGGGTCTCGGCGAGTGAAGGCGGCAAATTCGCTGCCCTAGTCAGAGAAATGACCCAGCAGATAAAGCAACTGGGACCCAGTCCCTTCAGACTTCCCCAAAGCTCTGCGTAGGTGATTGAGATGAGCGAAAGAGAAAGTTTGGTGAGAAAAACTAATGCTGCGATAGAGGCTTTCAAGTCTCAGAGGCTCAGATGGGTTGCTGGAAGATCACAGACGAAAGTGGAGATCGACGAGAAGAGATATCAGCAGGCTGTAGATTCGATAATGCAGGAAGAGATTGAGAGGCATATGATCACTGGGGCCATAAAGGAGAGAGGTCCGCTAACAGTGGAAGAGATTTCGCAACTCATCAATCTCCGCCCAAGCAGAATAGTACAGCATCTGATAGCCCTAAGGAAAAATGGTATAGTAGGCGAAGCTGGCGAGAAGAACAGGCAATACCTCTATCAACTCGTCTAGGCCTGACTGAGCCTACAGTCTTCCTATACACTCTGGGTGGATGTCTCCGGGAAAGTCATGGTCGAAGAGGTAAATCTTCCCGTCCTCAACATCCACTTCAGCGCGGTCATGTGCGGACGCCCTGTTCAGAAGGTTCCGATAGTCTTCTCTGCCCAGGGTCTGGATTCTTCTGAGGGACTTCTCTCTTTTCCTCAGAGGTTCCTCGCAGACTTCGCACAGCATTTCGACCACTAGAACCAGTTCGAACGTCTTGCCCTCCAGCTCTCCGAACCCAACATCAGATAATCTTCTCTTCAAGGGCTTGCCCTTCCCGATCATTTGCCGTCCAGTAGCGATTCTATACATATCTTGAGTCGCTTGATTGGATATTCATTTCGGTCCGAAAATCTTTTATATTCGGCTTTGGAGTACAGTTGTTTTTCGAAGGAAGTGGTGCCTTGTCCAGAAAACCCAAAGTGGACCCGGCAAAGACAAAGGAGGTGCAAGAGCGGGTCAGAGAAAGAAATCTCTTACTTCAAGAGATGGAAAACCAAGGCCCATCGACTATAGATGAGTTGTCGAGTGCTACGGGCATGGACAAGTCAAAACTCCTTAGGCACCTGATGGCAATGAGACAATTTGGCAAGGTGCTGATTGTTGGCGAGCGCGACGACCAGCTTGTGTATGGCTTGCCAGAAGGGAATTAACGATAGCACGAGATTGAGCCTGCATGTCTATTCTTTTGCGGCAGAGATGTCGAAATCTCCGCCAAGATCGGAATCACTGCGATAGTCGAAGGGAATAAGGCTTATATTCCCTATCCAACACCTATTGCATAGACATCTTGGGTTTGAAGGGGCCTGTCTTATGGAGCTGAATCGAACTTGCAGACTTGTCGAATCGACAGGTTGCCCTGGCCTATGGGCATGCCATCTTCCTGATCTTCTTCTCTGTAAGTGTGCCTATGATGAACATGAAAGAAAGACTCTGACGTATAGGTATATCGAAGGACAACTGTGCGGTGTCGAACCGCTCCACGTGGTACAATGCTTTGCGGACAATGAGATCAGCATTGCCAATCAGATCGGCAAGGAAAAGTATCTTGATATGCTCAAGCAGAAACCACGACGGCTGAAGTGTCCTACAACGGGAAGCCAAGCTTAGTATCTGCGGTGTCGAGTCACCTTTTCAGAGTTCTCAGTAGCTTCTTATCTTGGTCATAGATTCCTACTTCAAGAGGCATCTCGCCAACAGCGAAGTGCGTGGCGCATGCAAAGCATGGATCGTAAGCTCTGAAGGCCATTTCCACCATGTTCAACAAGCCGTCACTGACAGTTCCGCCCCGGATAAGTCCTTTAGCCGCGTCTCTGATGGACATACAGATCGCTGGCGCATTGTTTGTTGTAGCGACTATCAGGTTGACCTTTTTGGCTATGCCTTCTTCATCAAGCTGGTAATGGTGGATCAATGTTCCCCTTGGCGCTTCGACTATTCCAACACCCTCTCCGGGATTGCCTGGCTTGTTCCTAATCTCCCTGCTGATGGTCTCCCCGTCCCGGCTCAGCTCCAGAGTCCTCTCAGCTGCATATAGCAACTCTACCAGCCTAGCCCAGTGGAAAGCTAAGGTCGAATGCACTGGTTTCCGGCCTAGAGTCTGATACATATGTTCGTATTGCTCTTGCGCAAGAGGTGTGGCCATGCCTTCTGAAGCGTTCAGCCGGGCAAGTGGCCCAACTCGGTAGATGCCACTTGTGGGTCCGCTCACCAGGCCCTTCCACCCAAGCTTCTTGAGATAGGGTAGTTTGACATAGGTCCACTCTTCCACATGTTCCTCGATAGCGTTCAAGTAGTCGGAAGGGGCGAACTTCATAAACTCTCTGCCGTCGGGGTCGACAACCCGTACGTTTCCGTCGTAGAAGTTGACCTTGTTATTTCTGTCAACCAGGCCCATGTAGTAAGTTGGCAGAGTGTAGGGATCACTGAGGATTAAGTCGACATACTTCTTGTTCTTCAACACAACATCCTCAAAGACTTTGAGGGTGAACTTCGCAAACTCAACGCTAGACTCTGCCATTCTCTCGATTTCCTGCCTCTCCTGCTCAGTCAATGGCTTCGAGACGCCTCCAGGCAGTCCGCACACGGGATGGGTTGCCTTCCCACCAATCATGGCCGTAATCTTCTGCCCATACGCTCTATGCTTGATCACTTCTTTTGCGACATCTAGGCCTACCTTTTTTATCACGCCGAGGATATTCCTCTCAGCGGGAGGCGCGTCGGGACCTACTACAAAGTCTGGAGCGCCGAGGAAGTAAAAGTGGAGAGTGTGATCATAGACATAGTAACCGCTGTACATAAGCTCACGAAGCTTCTTAGCGGCGGGCGGAGGCTCCACATTGAACGCAGCGTCTAAGGCTTTTGTGGACGCAAAGTGATGGGCAACTGGGCAGACGCCGCAGATTCTAGGCGTTATCTGGGGCAGATCCTCAGCCTTTCTTCCTTCGCAGAACCTTTCGAATCCTCTAAGTTCAGGAACCTGCAGGTAGGCGTTTTCCACGTTCCCTTCCTCGTTTAGGAAGATGGAGATTTTCCCATGTCCTTCCAGCCTAGTGATGGGCTCTATCGTTATGGTTTTCAGTCCGGTCATTCTTTCATAATCCTCCTTCGCAGAAGCGAAGCTGGCAGCGAATAACGGTAGAAGGTTCCCAGCGGGTCCTTGACCTTTGCTATGATCTTCTCAGGATCGTATGCTTTCTCCTTTTCCTCATTCACGCCTAGTATTGAAGAAAGGGCGCTAATCATCGCTGCTCCCTGCTCAAGCTCATTTGGGCATGGGCCTCCACAACCTGTGCACGGCATATCTGCAGTTACGCATTGCGCCTCACATCCTCCGCGGGTCGCGGGTCCCATACAGATAATCCCTTGCTCTAAGAGGCATTTCTCCGGTTCAGGCGTGATCTCATACACCCGGTATATCGTGGAAATCCTTTTCTGCTCCTTTTTTCTCGGACATTCGTCGCAGACAGATTTCTCTGGCGCAAGAACCGAGCCTCGAGGCGGCAACTCACCTTTGGCGATGGCTTCCACCGCCTTAGCCACTTGCTTGGCCGGCGGAGGACAGCCTGGCAGGTAATAGTCTACATCCACGGTCTGGTCTAGCGTCCTTACGGTGTTGTGGAATTCCGGCAAAGTCAGTATTCCTTCTTTGACTTGGACGGAGGTTCGCGGTGTGACCGCGTTAGGGTTCCATGTAGAAGGGCTTTCCAGGTACGCCCTTTCGAAGATCTCCTTTTTGTTCGCAATATTCGCGAGTCCGGGAACTCCGCCTAAGTGGGAGCAAGAACCGAAAGCTACCAAGACCTTCGACTTCGCTCTCAGTAACTTGGCTATGTATTCCTGTTCTTCGGTTCGAATTGACCCATTGAAGAAACAGACATCTATGCTCTTGTCTGGCATGGCCTCGACATCTTTGTATTTTATATCAATGGCTACAGGCCAGAAGACGATGTCAGCGATGGCTACGACATCAAGGATTTTCTCGTTTACGTCCAGGACCGCGATCTCACAGCCACCGCAGCTAGCAGCCCAATAGAAGGCGAATTTCAACTTTTCCACATGATCACCACCTAGATAGTCATAGCGCGCCTAGGAGTCTGGAAGCGTCTACTCGGAGTTCCTTTAATGCGAGTTCCTCTGGCGTGAAGCCCATTGCTAAACCTAACAATTGCGGATAGTGAAGCACGGGTAGTTCAAAGCTTTCGTTGAACATCCGCTCAATCCGAGGCTGATTGGTGTCGAACATCATGTGGCAGAACGGACACACGGTAACAATTGCCTGTGCGCCCGCTTCATTGATATGACGGAGTTTGTCCTTTGCCAATTGAAGGGGGATTGACTCGTTCACTCCGATGATGGGGGCGCCGCAGCACTCGGTCTCATCCATATAGTCTAGGCATTCGGCGCCTGTGGCTTCAATGAGCTTCTTGAGCATAGTCGGGTTTTCAGGGTCGTCGAAGCCGATGTATTTTACGGGACGAAGAACATGGCATCCATTATGCTCTGCAACCTTCAATGAACCGAGCGGTTTCTGAATGGACTCTTTGATTCTTTCGAAGCCTACTTCTTCTGCCAGCACCTGTACGAGGTGCCTAACCTCTACAGTGCCCTTGAACTCCAGCCCGACCGCTCTCAAGTGACCGTTGACCAGTTCTCTTAGGTTTGTGTCTTCCTTCAGCATTTTGTTGACTTTGCGGAGGGTTCCAGCGCACCCCGGGCAAAGGGTCATGATGTCTAAGCCCTGCTGCTCCGCCACACATAGGTTTCGGGCTGCCAAAGTAAGCATAAAGTCGTGATTTATCGGGTCGATTGGCAGGCCGCAGCAGTTGTACTCTGGCATCTCTTGGAGCTCGATCCCAAGCTTATCCGTGACTTTTCTGGCGGAGATTTCGTAAGCAGAGACTCTATATGGAATTGCGCAGCCTAGGAATATCAGATACTTCAGCCTTGCCATTTCAAGTCCTCACCTTCTCTGTCACTTTGAGAAAACCAGTGGCGTCGGCCAACCTATTCACGCCTTCCAGATCTGCTTTGGGCAGATGAGGTAGCCCGGTATCCCCTCTCCTCTTCAGCCGCAGATCCGGAATTTTGTAAGCCAATCCGGTCTGCACAATATTGGAGGCAAGCTCCTTGTAGACTGCAGGCAGAAACCCGCCTTCTACAGCCAAGTTTCGAAGTGTCCTAAGAACGCTGGCAATCTCTACATTCTGCGGGCAATGATCGACGCAAGCAAAGCAAGCCGCGCAGAGCCAAATAACATCACTGGATAGAACTTTCGATTTCAGTCCGAGCTGGGTCATTCGCAGCACCTTCCTAGGCCTGTACGTGTCGCTAAACCGGGCGACTGGGCAGTCGGCGGTGCATGTACCGCACTGAAAACAAAGCATGATCTTCTCTGCACCGGGAATCTTGCCTATCTCATGCTTGAACTTGGGGTCTACTTCGGCGATTTCGACCACGGTTTGTTGATCCGCCTTTTCCTCTTGCCTTTCATTCCTTTCCGACACTGGTTTCACCCTCCGGCTTTCAGAGGACTCGGACCGAGCTTCCTTATATCCTCGGTCATATCCTTTACAACTTTTGCGAATCGATCTCCTTCAGATGCAGAGACCCAATCCAGTCTGAGCCGCCCAGGTTCGATGCCGAACTGTTCCAGAAGCCTCTTCATCATGACCACTCTTCGCTGTGCCTTATAATTTCCAGCAAGGTAATGGCAGTCGCCTGGATGGCATCCTGCAACGAGAACACCGTCTGCCCCACTTCTGAAAGCTTCCAGAATGAAGATTGGATCGACTCTTCCGGAACACATCACCCTCACGATTCGAATGGTCGGAGGGTACTGGATTCGGCTGACCCCGGCTAAGTCTGCGCCTGCATAGGAGCACCAGTTGCAGAGGAAACCCACAATTTTGGGCTTGAATTCAGTCATATTTCGCCTCCTCCAGTAGCGCTGCCTCGATTTGGGCGAGAATCTGATCGTCTGTGAAGTGAAGCATTGATATTGATCCTGTGGGACAGGATGAGCCGCAGACACCGCAACCCTTACAGAGGGCCTCGAGAACGTGCGCCCTCAACTTTCCCTCTTTCTCCCTCATTTCGATAGCGCTGTACTCGCAAACAGATTCACAGATACGGCACCCACTGCAGAGGTCCTCATCCACATGTGCTATGGCTCCCTCGACCTCCAGCGCCTTCTTGGAAAGTATGGTGGCAGCCCGCGCCGCAGTAGCACATGCCTGTGAGATGCTTTCCTCGATAGATTTCGGTGAGTGCGCCATCCCGCATAGGAATACGCCTTCAGTGGCGAAGTCGACGGGACGAAGCTTCATATGAGCCTCTAGGAAGAAGCCATCCTTCGTGAGAGGAACCTTCAGCATTCTTGCTATGCGTTCATTGTCCGGGTTCGGAATGGTCGCTGTGCTCAGAACTAAGAGGTCTGGCTCGATGGGAATCCACATTTTCACAACTGGCTCCCAAGCTAAGATGTGGAGTTTCCCTTTTTCTTTTGCCACCTTCGGCTCTTTCTCATCGTCGAAGCGTATGAACAAGACCCCATCAGACGCAGCCAGACGGTAGTAGTCCTCTTTGAACCCGTAGGTTCGGATGTCCTTGTATAGGACGTAGACTTCTGTTTCTGGGCTAAGCTCCTTTATTTTCAGCGCATTTTTGACGGCTTGGGCGCAGCATATCCGGGAACAATTGGAACGCTCCTTGTTTCTTGAGCCTACGCACTGGATCATAGCGACCGTTCTTGCTGAGAACTTGCCGTTGGCCAGTTGCTCCTCCAACTCATGCTGAGTGACCACTCTCTCATCTACGCCATACAGGTACTCTGTTGGCTTATACTCCATGGCGCCAGTGGCCACGACTACAACACCATGATCAATTTCCCTATTCTCGCCATTATGGTTCAATAGTGTCTTGAAGTTTCCAACATAGCCCTTCACATCGACGACTTCGGCGCCTAGGTAAACATGAATCCTCTCGTTCTCCATAGCTTCTTTTACAATTGATCCTAACTTGCCTTGAGGGTCTTCGGACCCGAGCAAGTAGTAGATCGTGCGCAGGTGTCCACCTAGCTCTTTCTCCTTTTCAACGAGGTGCACATCGAAGCCTTGTTTTGCCATCTCCAAAGCAGCGGTCATCCCCGACAAGCCTCCGCCGATGACGAGTCCTGAAGGGGTAACATTGATCAGTGGCTTGGCAAGCGGTCTTAACATACGGGCTTTCGCTACAACCGACCTCACCAAATCTTTCGCCTTTTCGGTTGCTTCCTCATGTTCGTGCATGTGGACCCACGAGCACTGGTCTCGGATGTTTGCCATCTCGAAAAGGTAAGTGTTCAGCCCGGCTTCGCGAACGGTTTCCCGGAAGAGTGGCTCATGTGTCCGGGGCGTGCATGAAGCAACGATGACACGATTGAGGTTCAGCTCCTCAATCTTCTCACGCATCCTCTTCTGCGTGTCTTGTGAACATGTGTAAAGATTGTGCTCCGCGTGGACTACATTTGGCAGGGTCTTCACATACTCTACAACCTCAGGCACGTTAACGATCCCGCCAATGTTGATGCCGCAGTGGCAGACAAAGACACCGATGCGAGGGTCCTCGGGTGACACGTCGGTCTCTGGAGGGTACTCCTTCACTGCTGTAAGTTTCCCTCTTTCAGAGGCTATGACGCTTGCAGCTTTTGCTGCAGCTCCGCTCGCCTGCGCTACGCTTTCCGGTATATCTTTGGGAGCGGCGAAGGCGCCGCAGACGAAGATTCCCGGTCTGGAGGTTTCAAGTGGCGAGAATGTACTCGTAGAGCAGAAATCGTAGCCATTCAGTTTGATGCCAAGATTTGCAGCCAGTTCTTTGACGCGTTTGGGCGGCTTCATCCCCACTGATAAAACAACAAGGTCAAACTTCTCGTCCCTCGGTTCCTCGTCTGCCGCGTGTCTCACTATGAGGTTCTTTGAGACCGGAATCTCTTCCACCCGGGAGACTCTTGATCGTACAAACTTCACCCCATATTCTTCCTCAGCTCGGCTATAGTAGGCATCAAACTCTTTTCCATAGGCGCGCATGTCCATGAAGAAGATAGTGCAATCAACACCGGGGCTGTGCTCTTTGGCAATAACAGCTTCTTTTATGCCATACATACAGCAGGCTGAGGAGCAGTAGTTGTTTCCAATCTGGGCGTCACGTGAGCCAACACACTGGATGAAGGCTATCTTCCGTGGAACCTCGCCGTCAGACGGTCGAAGAACCATTCCACCGTACGGCCCTGAAGCACTCAGAATCCGTTCAAACTCGATGCTGGATACTACATTTGGGTACCGACCGTAACCGTATTCACTCTTCAAGCTTGGATCAAACTCTTCAAAGCCCGGCGCCAATATGATTGAACCGACACGTAGCTGAGCTTCGTCCTCCTTGTCATCATATATGACTGCGCCCGCTTTGCAGACCTCTTGACATGTACCGCACCCAATACACTTGTCTCGGTCTATCATGTAGGTCAGCGGCACTGCCTGCGGATATTTTACAAAGATGCTGCTTCTTTCACCCAAGCCTTGATTGAATTCGTCGATGGCTTCAACCGGGCATTTCTGAGCGCAGACGCCGCAGCCAGTGCACTTCTCTCCGTTCACGTATCGAGCTCTCCTCGTGACGGTGACTTCGAAATTGCCAGCTTCACCATCAACCTTCTTTATCTCAACGTTGGTGACGAGATGGATGTTCGGATGTCTACCTGCACCGACCAATTTTGGCGCAAGGATGCACATTGCGCAGTCATTAGTCGGGAAGGTTTTGTCCAGCTGGGCCATAACGCCGCCTATACTGGGCGACTCGTCGAGCAAGTAGACCTTAAAGCCGGAGTCTGCTAAGTCGAGAGAGGCCTGTATTCCCGCGATTCCTCCCCCTACGACTAAGACGGCGCCGATTTTCTCTTTCACTTTCCCAGCTCCAATGCGGCGTATATCGGGGTGGTCTGTTCAACGCGGTCCACGGTTACCATGCCCCTCCGCCTTAGAACTACGACATGACGTAGCACGTTCTGTGGGTCTAGATCAAGACGCTTCGCCAGTTGCTTGACCGACTGGGGTTCTCTCTTGACCATAAAATAGATTTTGTTACGCGTATACTCGGCTTGTATGGCTTCATCCATCGTTTTGTCAAACTCCTCCTGCAGCGTCTTCTCGCCATACACGTTTCCCTCCTCAGTCAACTCCTTCTCCCTTCCCACCAACACTCGCAGTCTGAAGTCTTCTGCCGCTGACTTGGCAGCCTGCATATTCTCGAGTAGGATTGGGTCAGACTTTTCCCCAGACAGGGGCGAAGGTCCAAGGGCCTTGATCTGGTCCGTGAACTCTTTGACCGTGTCAGCGAACCGCCCACCTTCTGAGGCTGATACCCACTCAAGGCGTAGGCGTTCTGGTCCCAAGCCAGTCTCCGCGATCAGCTTCTTCAGCATCTTAATCTTACGCTCAGTCTGAAGATTCCCCTCAATGTAGTGGCAGTCGCCTGGATGGCAGCCCATAACCATGACGCCATCTGCACCATTAGCCAGTATCTCCAGAACTATGACTGGGTCAACTCTGCCGCTGCACATCAATCGTATTATCCGTATGTTTGTGGGATAGCTGATCCTGCTGACTCCCGCCAAATCGGCACCAGCGTAAGAGCACCAATTGCAGAGGAACCCAACTATCTTTGGTTCGAAGGTCATGCAGTCGCCCTCCCGAATGCAGCAAATGCTTGGGCCATAACCTGTTCATCTGTGAAATGCCGCATAGTGATTGCCTTTTCCGGACAACTCGCCCCGCAAGTGCCACATCCTTTGCACACGACCGCTGTCACCTTGGCAACGCCTTTCTCGTCTTTCTCTATGGCACCATATGGACAGATTTTCACACAGGTTCCGCAGCCACCGCACAAACTCTCATCCACCTCGGCCGTTATCGCCTCGGTTCGTAGGCGCCCCACAGCCATAGGAATAGCAGCTCTAGAAGCGGCACCTAGAGCCTGAGACACACTTTCAGCACTGTTCTTGGGGCTGTGGGCTGAGCCACAGACATAGATTCCATCGGTGGCGAAATCGATCGGCCTCAACTTCACGTGAGCCTCGAAGAAGAAACCATCTGGACCTAGAGGCACCTTGAGCACCTGCGATAGCTCTCTCGCATCTTCACGCTGGACAAGAGGAGTTGACAGCACGACAAGGTCACTTTCAATGCGGATCTGTTCACCTAGGAGAGCATGGTAGACGTCAATAGTCGCTTTTCCGTCGCGTTCGGCAACAACTTCTGGGGGCTTTTCAAGGGCGTATTTGACAAACTTGATGCCTTCATCCTGAGCCATTCGGTGCCAGCTCTCATATTCGCTTCCGTAAGTTTGGAGGTCTCGGAAAAGAATGTAGACATCTGCTTCAGGATACATGTGCTTGATGAGCAAAGCATTCTTGAGAGCAGTCATGCAGCAGATACGGGAGCAGTAGGTTCTCCCCTTCTCTTCCCTCGCTCCGACGCACTGAATCATAACTACCGTTCCCGGTTTCTTGAGCTGGCCATTCTTGAGTAGCCTTTCCAGCTCGAATTGCGTAATAACACTCTCAAGCTTCCCGTATCCGTACATTCCAACTGGTTCAAAAACGTCGGCTCCAGTCGCTACGATAATAGTGCCCACTTCAAGATTCGATGTCTCCCCGTTTTCGTTCTGAAGGCTGACATCAAAGTTTCCGATGAAACCCTTTACCCGCTTGACAACGGTTGATGTCCGTACGTCTATGTCTCTGTTTCGCTTCACGGCTCCGACGATCTTGTTCAACCCCTCAGAAGCGTCCGCCATGGTCGTGTACAGCTTATGTAGGTGCCGAAGCATCCCGCCCAACTCAGGCTCTCTCTCAACTAAGCAAACCTTGAACCCTTGGCCAGCGAGAGAAAGTGCAGCAGTCATGCCCGAGATGCCCCCGCCGATAACCAAGGCTGAGGGCACAACCGATATCTCCGGTTCCTCCTGCGGCGTGTGTAGGCGAACCTTAGCAACGGTCATTCCCACGATATCCTTTGCCTTTTCTGTGGCCTTGTCCGGTTCATCCATGTGAGCCCAAGAGCAGTGTTCGCGAATATTGGCCATCTCGAAGAGGTACTTGTTTAGGCCTGCTTCTTCACAAGTGGCACGGAACAACGCTTCATGCGTCCTAGGTGTGCAAGAGGCGACAACAACCCTGCTAAGATCATGTTCCCTAATGCTTTCTCTAATTCTGTTGAGTCCCTCCGAAGAGCAAGTGTAGAGGTTGTCCTCTGAGTAGACAACGTCCGGCAGCGTCAAGGCATACTTGACCACTTCAGGAACGTCGACGATGCCGCCGATGTTGATACCGCAGTGGCAGACGAAAACGCCGATTCTCCGAGCCTGTTGGTCTATCTGTCCCGTTCTAATGCACCTCCTCGTCAACGGATGACGCTATCACTTCCGCAGCTCTAGCAGCAGCGGCGCTTGCTTGCCCCACAGACTCGGGGATGTCTTTGGGGCTTTGGCAATAGCCGCATATGAAGATGCCTGGAACGTTGGTGTCAACGGGTGCGAAAAGAGGGTCTTTGGCCTTGAAGAAGCCGTGCTCGTCGAGCTCCAATCCAAGAAGGAAGCTCAATTCCTTGCTCGTCTCCCTTGGGATTAGGGCAGGGCAGAGTACGACTATGTCTGCCTCTATGCTCTTTGTCACGTTCTCTGTAGTGTCTTCATACCAGAGGGCAAGGTCGCCTGTTTTCGGATCTTCCACTATCTCTCCGGGAAGTCCTCTGACATATTTCACGCCCCAATGGTCTTTGGCCTTGTTGACAAAGTCCTGATAGCCTTTTCCAAAGACCCTGAGTTCGTTATAGAAGACTGTAACCTGGCATTCAGGTTCATGTTCCCTAATGAGTATTGCCTCTTTTGTGGCGTACATACAGCAAGCGGTGGAGCAGAATGGGACTCCCCCCTTCAGGCTTCGGGAGCCAACGCATTGAACGAAAGCAATCCTTCTTGGGATGCGGCCATCTGACAGCCTTAGCAGGTGTCCGCCAGTTGGTCCTGACGCGGAAAGTAGCCTCTCGAACTCCAAACTGATCAGGACATTTCTGTATCTGCCATACCCGTACTCGCTTCTCGCTCGGGCGTCAAATAACTCAAAGCCTGTGGCAATTATGATGGCTCCTACGCTGAGCGTGAGGGTTTGGGGCTTCTGGTTGAGGTTCACCGCTCCTGTGCCACAGACTTTTTGACAAAGCCCACATCTCAGGCAATGTTCGTCGTCAATAGTATATCTAAGTGGAACAGCCTGGGGCAAGGGGATGTAGATCGCTTTTCGGATGCCGAGATCCATATCAAACTCGTTAGGAATCTCTACTGGGCAGTTTTGAGCACAGATTCCGCAGCCTGTGCATTTCTCCTCGTCGACGAATCTCGGCTTCCTAAGAATCTTCACCGAGAAATTTCCAGCCGACCGGTTTATCTCTTTCAGTTCACAATATGTTAGCAACGTTATGTTGGGATGGCGGAGACATTCGATCATTTTTGGAGCAACTATGCATATAGAGCAATCCATTGTTGGGAAGGTCTTGTCGAGCTGCGCCATCCTTCCACCGATGCTTGGGCTTTTCTCCACCAAGTAGACCCGCAGCCCGCGGCTCGCCAAATCCAGACTGGCTTGCATTCCGGCAATGCCGCCGCCGATAACTAAAACAGAGCTGTTAGCTTTCACTGTGCTCACCTTTCAAGCTAAGTGCATTGCCTGCGCAGCTAATACTGAGAGGTCGCGCATCTCCATCGTTACCTCCTCAGGTCTGACCGGGAGTTTCTCACTCATCACGCATTTCCAGTGAATCTGGCACTTCGGACACGCCGTCACCAGTAAGTCAGCTCCAGTAGCCTTTGCTTCTGTAAGCCTGTCAAGTTGAACTGCCTTCGAGTATTTGTCGCAGGAGAGCCAAGCGTTCACTCCGCAGCAGACAGCGTTTTCGCGATTTCGCCCCATCTCGAAAAGTTCTAGGCCGGGGATTTCGGCTATGACCTTTCTCGGCGGTTCATACACGTTCATGTGCCTACCAAGTCTACATGGATCCTGGTAGACTACCTTTCTCTGAAGGCCTATGTCGTACTCGATCTTCCCCTCACTGATCAATTCAGAAAGCAGTTCTGAAATATGCATAACTTCAAAGTCTAGGTTACCGACTGATTCCGCATAGTCTTTTCTGAGTGTTCTGTAACATTCGGGGCATGCCGTGACTACTCTCTTTGCTCCTGTTTTTCTGATTTCCGCTACATTCATTTTGGCCAGTCTTTCGAAGTTCTCGAGGTCGCCTGTCCAGAGCAGAT
>CAYRBK010000023.1:0-26303 GCA_964422605.1 uncultured Candidatus Bathyarchaeia archaeon
TCAAGAAGAGGATAGATTTCCAAGAGATGATGGAAAGATTCCCCCGATGAAGAAGCCGAACGACCTATAAGCTCTCTTCACTCACGAAAACGGATTGGCGCCCTGGCCGGGATTTGAACCCGGTTCCCGTTTCATTGTTACCGTGAAATGTCGGGCGGGCGACAGCCGCCTATACTAGACCGGACTATACTACCAGGGCTGTAAGGCCAGGACGCCGAATTCCATAGAATTGACGTCCTACTTAAATTTATCTTGCGACCCGCGAAGCTGCTGGGACCTAGACAAATTGAGGATCTCTCTTTCTGAGGTGAGCGGGCGCTAAGCCGGATGTGACAAGTATGGGCATAAATGCTTCGAAGTGGACTCTCATGCGCGACTGGTCAGAATGGGTTGGGTCAAAAACTTAGTCCCAAAAGAGACAAATGATAATGTTTATTAGTACGGTTTGTTGTTTAGTCATTGCTTTCGCGAAATGGGAGGGCAACATTGAGGCCCTTTTCGGGCTGGATGAAGTCCAGTCCGTTGGAGGAAATGCTCCTGAGCATATTCATGTATCACGGTATGATTGATTCGACCCTTCAAGGGGGAGCTTTGCCGGTTTGATTAATTCTGAGGACGCATTCTTGATACAGAAGGCCTTCTTTGAGGAGAAGGGCCTGGTGAGGCAGCATCTCGATTCCTACAACGAATTTGTGGAACGAGGACTTCAAGAGGTCATCGACGAAATCGGAGAGATCGAGATCGAAGTTCCAGAAGGTCCGTACAAGGTAAAGTTCGGCAAGATATTCATCGTGCGTGAGATCGAGAACGATGTCATCTACGGACCTTACGCCACAGAGGTCGACGGAACCCGCCACGAAATCTACCCAAGCGAGACGCGGCTACGAAACCTGACCTACGCTATGCCACTGTCCGTGGAAATGAGCCCCGTGATAGACGACAAGGAACTGGAAAAGGAGCTTGTGTACATAGGCGACCTGCCAACTATGCTGAAATCAAAGTACTGCCTCCTCTCCGAGCTTTCCGAAGAAGAGCTCGTCCGGCAAGGCGAAGACCCGCTGGACCCCGGCGGATACTTCATTGTCAATGGTTCCGAACGCGTCATCGTAGCGATAGAAGATTTGGCTCCAAACCGGATACTTGTTGACATCGACACCAGAGGAGTGAACCCGGTCTACCAAGCCAAAGTCTTTTCAACGACGGTCGGATTCAGGGCGAGAATAGAACTGCGGATGAAGGCGAATGGGTCGCTTTTCACCTCTGTGCCAGGGGTTCCTTCAGAGATCCCCTTCGTAATCTTGATGAGAGCCCTCGGTCTTGAATCTGATAGGGAGATCGCTGAGGCTGTTTCGCTGGATAGGACTGTACAGAGCGAACTTGAACCTTCGTTTGAGATGGCTGGCGACATAGGTACCGTTGAGGACGCTCTGCTGTTCATCGGCAACCGTGTGGCTCATGGACAGGTGAAGAGCTACCGCCTCCAGAAAACTGAGACGATTCTTGACAGAAACTTCCTGCCACATGTCGGCAGAGCCACGGACAAGAGGGTCGACAAAGCCTACTTCTTAGGAGAGATGGCGTCTCGAGTCATAGAGTTGAAACAAGGAAGACGCAGACCAGACGACAAGGATCACTTCAAGAACAAGAGGCTGAAGCTCGCTGGACCATTGCTTGCAGACCTCTTCCGGGTAGCCTTCAGAAACCTGTGCCGCGACATCAAATACCAGCTCGAAAGGATGGGCATGAAAAAACGGATGATAAGCGTCTCAATCGCTGTTAGGCCCGGCATAGTCTCAGACAAGCTCCAGCATTCCCTTGCCACGGGCAACTGGGGTAGGGGACGCGTAGGCATCACGCAGCTCCTCGACAGAACGAACATGATGTCCGCACACAGCCACCTGAGGAGGCTCCAGTCACCCCTTAGCCGAAGCCAGCCTAACTTCGAGGCTAGGGACTTACACGCCACCCACTGGGGAAGGCTCTGCCCCAATGAAACACCGGAAGGTGCCAACTGTGGTCTGGTGAAGAACCTAGCCCTTTCCGCCGCGATATCTGTGGGTCTGGATCTCGAGAAGGTGAAGCAAAGCCTCTACAGAAGAGGGGTCATCCCATCATCAGAAGCGAGTGGAACTCTGCGGATTTCCGGGGCCAAGGTCTTCGTGGACGGGTGCCCGATTGGTTACCACGATTCACCAGAAGAGTTTGTTAAGGAACTAAGGGAAGATCGAAGAAGAGGAGAGATATCGCCAGAGATCAATGTTGCATATTTCTCCAAAGTTCATGGCATGAATGAGGAGATCTACATTAACTGCGATGAGGGACGAGTACGCCGCGGGCTCGTCATAGTCGAGGATGGCATTCCGAACCTGAAGCAGGAATATGTCGAGAAGATCCGGGCAAGAGAATGGTCTTGGGAAGACCTCATCAAACAAGGGATGATCGAGTACTTAGACGCAGAGGAAGAGGAAAACGCTCTGATTGCTCTGGGCCCAGAAGATATAACTACGGGGCATACCCACCTCGAGATAACTCCCTACTCGATTCTCGGAACCTGCGCCTCTCTGATACCTTACGCCGAACATAACCAGTCTCCACGCAACTCCTACGAGTCCGCCATGTCAAAACAGGCGTTGGGAGTCTATGCTGTGAACTTCCCGCTCAGAGTAGACTCACGTTCCCATATTCTCCACTATCCCCAAACTCCATTGGTTCAGACGAAACCGATGGATGTGATAGGCTATAACCTGCGTCCATCCGGACAAAACTGCGTGGTAGCCGTTCTGTCCTTTGAGGGATACAACATGGAGGACGCTTTGATCTTTAACAAGGCCTCAGTGGAAAGGGGATTGGCCCGTTCATCCTTCTACAGGATCTACGATGCCGAGTGCCGCCAATACCTCGGCGGGCTGAGAGACCGCCTTGTCATCCCTGAGCCGGGCATCCGAGGATATCGCGGCGAACAGTACTACCGTTTCCTGGAGGAAGATGGCGTAGTCAGTGTTGAGGCTGAAGTGTCCGGCGGAGACGTTTTGATTGGCAGGATAAGCCCGCCTCGTTTCCTAGAGGAATACAAGGAGTTCGAGATAAGAGGCCCAACAATGCGGGACTCATCTGTGGATATGAGGCCGTCCGAGAACGGTATTGTTGACGCAGCGTTCATAACGGAGACAAACGAAGGAAGCAAACTCGTAAAGATCAGGGTGAGGGATGAGCGCATACCTGAACTGGGGGACAAGTTTGCCTCTCGCCACGGCCAGAAAGGCGTCATTGGGATGGTTGTGGCCCAAGAGGACATGCCCTTCAGCGTTGACGGAATAGTGCCAGACATAATAATTAACCCGCACGCGTTTCCCTCAAGAATGACCATTGGCCAATTCCTGGAATCCATTGCAGGGAAGGTAGGGGCAGCGAGGGGTGAACCCATGGATGGGACGCCTTTCATCAACAAGAAGGGCGATGAGCTCAAGCACATGTTGATCAGTCACGGCTTCAGCCATAATGGCCGAGAGGTCCTGTATGATGGAGTTACAGGAGAGAAATACACCGCGGACATCTTCATGGGAGTGATTTACTACCAGAAGCTACATCACATGGTATCCGACAAAATCCATGCCAGAGCAAGAGGCCAAGTTCAAATGCTAACCAGGCAGCCTACGGAGGGACGAGCAAGAGGCGGCGGACTGCGTTTTGGGGAGATGGAGCGGGATTGTCTGATTGGACATGGGGCTGCTATGCTGCTACGGGACAGGCTCCTCGAAGAGTCTGACAAGTACGTTCTCTATATCTGCGAGAACTGCGGCTACATCGCACACTACGACCTCCGACAACGTAAGTATGTATGCCAGATTTGCGAAGACAAAGCGTATGTCTCTCCTGTCCAAGTCTCATACGCTTTCAAGCTTCTTCTTCAAGAGCTGATGAGTCTCTGCATATCGCCCAGGCTTCGGCTGAAGGAGAGGGCATGAAATGTCATTAGAGGAAGCTTACGAGAAACTCGTCGAAGAGATTCGCTTCGGGATAGTCTCACCGCAGGAGATTCGCACGCTATCAGTTGTAGAGATTCAGACTGCAGATACGTACGACGAAGATGGAGCTGTCATACCCTCAGGTCTCATGGACAGCCGGCTCGGAGTTCTCGAACCAGGACAACGATGCAGGACCTGCGGTAACACAGCTACGAGGTGCCCTGGCCATTTCGGGCACATCGAGTTAGCTGTCCCAATAGTCCACGTAGAGTTCACAAAGAAGATCCAAGATCTCCTTCAAGCCTTCTGCAGGAACTGTGGCCGTGTGCTACTTCCTGAGAAGTCGGTTCTCGGAATCAGAAGACAGACCGCTCGCATCAAGAAGCTGATGGGATCAGTTCCCGACCAGTTTTACCACAACGTGCTGGACAAGGTCAGAAAGAACAGGGAATGCCCATATTGCGCTGCAAGGCAGCACAAGATAGAGTTTGTCAAGCCAACGGTCTTCCATGAGCATCTGGAAGAGGGGGCGCAACGCTTGACTGCAAGCATGATTCGTGAGAGGTTTGAGAGGATAACTGATGAAGACCTCGAGCTGCTTGGCTACGATCCCAAGAGCGCCCGGCCAGAATGGATGGTTCTTCAAGTTCTTCCAGTTCCCCCGGTCTACGTGAGACCATCGATAACTCTGGAGTCTGGAATCAGGTCCGAGGATGATCTTACCCACAAGTTGGTGGATATAATCCGGATCAACGAGCGTCTAAAGGAGAACATAGAAGCTGGCGCACCTACGCTGATCATCCAGGACCTCTCAGAGCTTTTGGAATATCATGTCACCACATACTTCAACAATGAGTCCTCAGGCATTCCGCCTGCGAGGCACAGGTCTGGACGTGCTCTGAAGACGCTGTCACAGCGCCTCAAAGGAAAGGAAGGCCGGTTCCGAAGCAACCTTTCAGGTAAGAGAGTTGACTTTTCAGCTCGCACAGTCATCAGTCCAGATCCGAACCTGGACCTTAGCGATGTCGGAGTTCCCAGCGCCGTGGCTACGAAGCTTTCCGTGCCCGAAAAGGTGACCCCTTGGAACATAGGCGAGATGCGAGAGCTAGTGAAGAACGGACCTGAACAATATCCCGGCGCTCTCTACATAGTAAGGCCAGACAGCAAACGTGTTAGACTGGAGTTTGTACTGGACAGAGAGAAGGTTGCTGAGGCCCTCGAAGCAGGCTACATAGTTGAGCGGCACATTCGAGATGGTGACATCGTCATCTTCAACAGACAACCCTCCCTTCACAGAATGTCCATCATGGCTCACCACGTGAAGGTGCTTCCATACAAAACCTTCCGTCTGCACCTGTGTGTCTGTCCGCCCTACAACGCAGACTTCGACGGAGACGAGATGAACCTTCACGTTCCCCAAAGCGAAGAGGCCCAAACGGAGGCTCTTATCCTAATGCAGGTCCAAGACCACATACTCTCGCCGAGGTTTGGAGGTCCCATAATAGGCGCGATCAGGGATTTCATAACTGCCGCCTACCTGCTAACGCGGCGATCCACGCTTCTGACAAAGAAAGAAGTGTGCGAGCTGTTGATCGCTGCCGGGTACGAAGGACCCTTGCCTAGGCCTGCGGTTGAAAAGCCAGCACCGATGTGGAGTGGCAAACAGACTTTCAGCCTTTTCCTCCCTCAAGGCCTAAACTACACTTTGAAAGCCAGCGTCTGCCAGAACTGCCCTACCTGCTCACGTGAGGATTGTCCCCATGACGCGTATGTGGTCATCAAGAATGGTGCTCTGATGACGGGTGTGATTGACAAGAACTCTATAGGGGCAGAGAAGTCTGAAAGCCTCCTTCACAGGATCATAAAGGATTATGGAACCGAAGCCGGCAGAACCTTCCTAAACAAGATCAGCCAACTCCTCACTCGTTTCATAACTGTGAAGGGCTTCTCCTACTCTTACGATGATCTGGACCTTTCCGCTGAAGCCAAGAGAAAGATTCAGCAGATAGTTAAGCGCGCGGAGAAGAAGGTTGACGACTTCACCGAGGAGCTTCGAGCCGGAACGTTGGAAAGGCTTCCCGGACAAAGTCTCATAGATTCCTTCGAGATATACACAATGAACGAGCTGTCTAAGGCGTTCGAGCAAGCTGGGCAAGCAGCCGATTCCGATTTGGAGATGGACAATTCAGGCATAATTATGACGAGAAGTGGGGCTCGAGGATCGACCATCAACATAGGCCAGATGGCTGCTTGTCTAGGGCAGCAGTCTGTGCGCGGGAAACGGATCATGAGGGGCTACCTTGAAAGGGCTCTGCCTCACTTTAAGATCGGGGACCCGTCTCCCAAGGCAAAAGGGTTTGTTTACTCCTCTTTCCGGGACGGGTTAAGTCCGATCGAGTTCTTCTTCCACACAATGGTCGGACGAGACGCGCTGGTGGACACAGCCGTTCGGACCCAACAGAGCGGTTACATGCAGAGACGACTGATAAACGCCATGGAACACCTGCGTGTCGAATACGACGACACTGTCAGAAACTCAATGGGTGATATCATTCAGTTCAGATACGGCGAAGACGGCGTTGATCCCGCAAAGAGCGACCATGGAAAAGCCGTGAACGTTTCCAGGCTTGTCGACCAGGTTGATCTCATAGTAGGGAAGGGCGAACCTGGCTCTAAAGAGCATCTTGAAGAACGGTTAGGCGAAGTCAGAGATCAGCTTACACCCCTTCTAGTCAGGGAGCTCAAGGACAATCTCTCTAAAGCCAAGCTGAACGAAAACGGTGTAGACTTGGCTGTCAAGTCAACGGTGGAACATTATAGGCGGGCTTTGGTTGAGCCGGGTGAGGCTATCGGAATAGTGGCAGCCCAGTCAATAGGCGAACCAGGCACTCAGATGACTCTGCGAACGTTCCACTATGCAGGTGTGAGAGAGCAGAACGTAACCCTCGGACTGCCACGACTCATCGAGATAGTTGATGCCCGGAGGGAACCCTCGACCCCGATCATGACCATATACCTGCAGAAGGAGCATAGCAAAGACCGGGATAAGGCGACTGAGGTAGCCCGGCGCATCCTTTACACGACGGTTCAAGACGTTGCTGAATCTTTGTACTTGAATCCCGAGACAGCAGGCGTTGCCATAAGAATCGATCAGCAAAAGATGAAGGAGCGAGGCGCGACGATGGACGATGTCATCAGAAACCTCACCGTTCCGAAGTACTCATTAAAGGTTGAAGAGAACACGATCTTCGTAGAATCCAAGAAACAGACGCAAGCCAAGAAGCTGTTGGATCAGCTCTCGTACCACCACATCATGGGTGTGCCTAGCATCAGAAGGGTTCTGGTCACTGAAGAGGAAGGGGAATGGGTCATCAGAACCGATGGATCAAACTTAGCCCGCGTCCTTGAAGTTGGAGGGATCGACCAAACCCGGACGACTACGAACAATGTACACGAGATATCGAAGACATTGGGGGTAGAGGCTGCCAGAAACGCCCTGATCACAGAGGCTGCAGGTGTGTTGGAGGAGCAGGGACTCGACGTGGATTTACGGCATATAATGCTGGTAGCCGACATAATGTCTGCAACTGGGAACATTCGGCAGATAGGGAGGCACGGAGTAAGTGGAGGGAAGGCGAGCGTGCTGGCTAGAGCGGCATTCGAGATCACGGTTCCAAACATTGTGGATGCGGCGGTCAAAGGAGAGAACGATCTGCTCAAGGGAGTGACCGAAAACGTGATAGTGGGCCAAGCCATACCCATCGGAACAGGGCTGGTTGACATCTACATGTCTGCTGTTCCACCAGAAAGCACGGAGGAAGAATCGGATGGTCGACCTGAATAAGTCTCTTGCGATAGCTGCCAAAACGGGCAAAGTCATGTTTGGAGCCAACTCTGCCTCAAAGGGCGTTATGACTGGCAAAATCCGTCTTGTCGTTGCTGCATCCAATTGCCCAGAGAAGGTTCGAGAAAACCTTAGGCATTACTGCAAGCTCTCAAAGATTCCGTTCTTGGCTTATCCTGGAACAGGCTCTGAACTTGGGAGAGTATGCGGAAAACCATTCGTTGTTTCGACTTTGGCAATAAGGGATCCAGGAGATTCCGACATACTTGAGATAACGGTGGAGAACAGTGTCTAAGGGGATAAAGTTCACTAACCGGGAGATGAGGTACATTGCCCTGTTTGAGAGTATAACGGGGGCAACTGTGAGAGACTGTATAGTTGATGAGGACTTCGACCGAATACTGTTCATCATAAAAGAGGGAGACGTCGGAATCGCCATAGGAAGAAGAGGCAAAAACATCTCTCTCCTTGAAAGGATGACAGGAAAGAAACACGAGGTCATAGAATTCTCCGAAGACCCAGCTCAGTTCATAAAGAATGCCCTGAAACCTGCTAGACTCAGGGAGATACGCCTAACTGAGAGACCCGACGGCAAAACCATTGCTGTCGTTTCAGTCGAGCCCAAGGATAAGGGAATTGCCATCGGCAGAAACGGGAAGAACGCTGAAAAGCTCCGGTTCTTGGCGAAACGTTACTTCCAGATAAACAATGTCTCTATCATGTAGCCCAATCTAGTCCAGTTCGGTTGATTGGCATTTCCAATCTCATTCCACTCGACAGAAACCTTTAAGAAGAGATGTGCGAATTCGCAGTAATAAACACGCAGAAAGCGTTCAGAACCAGAAGGTGAGAGCGAGAAAATGGGAAAGTCTCCTAGGGGGAAATTCGCCGCTAGAAGACTCGCTGCAAACAGGAAGAAGCGGCGGTGGAGCAGCATCTACTTCAAGCGGCGCTTGCTCAGGTTGGATGTCAAGTCAGATCCTCTTGAGGGCGCTCCCATGGCGCGAGGGATTGTCTTGGAGAAAGTTGGGCGGGAGAGCAAGCAACCCAATAGCGCTATCAGGAAGTGTGTTCGCCTTCAGCTCATAAAGAACGGGAAGGTCGTCACAGCTTTTCTGCCGGGCGATGGGGCTCTGAACGTTGTGGATGAGCATGACGAAGTGATTGTGGAAGGTATCGGCGGATCGAAGGGAGGCGCTATGGGAGACATACCGGGAATCAGGTGGAAGGTGGTCACAGTCAACGGGGTCTCCCTTAAGGAACTCGTTCTCGGCAGGAAAGAGAAACCCATACGTTAGAAATCAGTCACAACGCGAGATACGCTTGTGGCAAAATCTGTGTGCTCGGCTGTGATGCAAGCACAGACTAGCCATGTCGACTTTTTCCGATGGGAAAACTGAGTTCAGGGGATTTGCCAAGTCATCGACGAGATTTTCTCAATCATCTTGATCTTTTCTTTCGCGGTTGAATATTCTATCGGGAAGTGTTTCCTGACCGGGACGATGATAAGGTGCAGGATCTGGTTCTTTGCATCGTCCCAAATCTCGATCATGTCTTTCTTGATCTGAAGTTCAGAGTGAGCCTTCACTACTTCGTATACGGCATCAAAATCCGTGCCCGTTCTTGAAAGGAGAACACGATCGTCAAGCTTCAACGCGTAAACATCCACTTTTTCTTCGTCTATGATGCTTTGGACCAAACCGTAGATGCGGTTTACATCCGTCCTTATGTCTGTGATTGCGCCATAATTGCTGTCGGATTTCAGGAAACTCTTTATCAAAGTCTTGACCAGTTTTCCAACGTTCACAGTCTGTTCGGGAAACTCACCCTCAACCTTCTTCCTTAGAGTCGAGTCGCCTTCAGCCGTCATTTACGGATCACTCTAGAGGGTTCCCATACGTGACACACAAGGTAACGCCATCTTTGAATAAAAGATTAATCCTTTGTTACGTAGAAAAAGCTCTAATTCCTATCCAAATAATGATTAGCGTAAACCGGAAAGCCTTCCTTCAGTGCCATCAGAAGAAATTTCTCAAGATTAATCCCTTAGTATACATTATCTGTTATCTCCCAGAATAAGACCGGAAAAGCTTATAATTTGAGAATAGTTTAAATCTTTGTTTCCGGCGATGACTTAACATGGTATATTATGTAGCCTACAAGGCTCCGGGCGAATTGAAAGACAGGAGCCAGATAGTTCGTCGCCTGCGAGCCTTGGGCTGCACGCAAATCCGAAGATCCTTCTGGCAGTTGGACAAAGAGGAACTGGGGGCTGCTATAAAACTCCTGCAAAGCAATTTCACAGTGATCCTAAAGAGGACAAGGGAAATAAGAAAGCCTATTTTCACGGCTGAGGGGACATGCAGTGAGCCCGGAAGCCTTGTCGTCGTCGCCTACAAAATCCCGGAACAAGGGAAGAAAGGGATTGTCAAAAACCTGCTGAAGAGAGCCCCCTGCATCCGCCTTTGCCGCGGCGTCTACGCCTTCCCTCAACGGCCCGAACATTTTGGCAGAAGCGGGCCTCTCGTTGATGCTCGTAATTTCTGGGAGCATATCCGGGAGGTCGATGAGAACGCGGTAATGGTTCCACGGGTAATCGTTGTCAACAATCAAGTTATTGAAACTCTGCTGGCCGAGGCGAAAAGTCGGATCGAAAGAGAGGTTTGCAGCATCATCATGGGCTACAAGGTCCTGTTCCAGAAGGTGAAGAGGGATGAGGTCGACAGGCAACGCGCCGTCAGGATGATGAGGAAACTTCGGAGGAGATTTCTGAATGCCAAAAGGGTAGCCTCGTTCTACGAGAACTGGCTGAGAATTGATCTTTCGAACGTCCTGATAAGACCGTACCCCGCAGTGAGAGAGGTTCGATCGGTTCTTTCTGAGAGGTACGGAACCGTCCGATGATGCCAGCTTGTACCTGCAATAGTCTGAAGTATAATATGAGTAGAGATTGCTTGCCTTGGAGGCAATGATAGGGTTTTTTATGAACCAAGTTGCAGAATATAAATGTACTTTCGCAAGGAAAGACAAGGAGGGAAAAGAACATGACGAAATGGGGGATCTGGACTCGGTTGAATGTATATGACAGATGGGAGCGAATGACCAGTTTCGGAAAGGAACTCTCGTTCGACACTGAAATCGAAGCGAGGAAATATGTGGACGATCTTGTCTCGATGGGTTCTCCCTACAAGTATGAGGTTAGGAAGGCAGAATAGCGCGGTTCTGAGAACCCAATATTTTCGACGATGAACCACTTTTCCGCAAATGGCTGGGGCCACACAGAGTTCTGCTAGGGACGGACTCGCAGACTATCTACCTTGCTCGATATGTTGTTCTGTCACCGAGTAGAGGTCTCTATAGGCTGAGGTAGAATTCCCGAGGCCTCAATTCTTTGAACTCGTCAGTCTGCTGGGCGATGTGCTTTCTTATGTCGAGGCATAGGTGACACTTGGAGACGTAGCCATCTTCGAGCTCTGTATAGCCGAACTCTTCGACGCCGAAATTGTAGAGTCCGTTTACCCCCTTAGGCGACACGAGCCTAGCGATCACTGGACGATCATCGAGTTCTATACCTTGAAGGATAGAGTCAAGGTCCCTAGCATCGCCCAGAGATATGCCTGCGCAGTAACCGGTCATGTAGTTACAGTAGTTATCGGCGTGGACGTGCCATGGTCTCGTCAATTCTTCCATGCAAGATTCACTGAAGAACCTTTCAGCCGGATATTTTCTGAAGAGGTGTGCCAAACTGTAGCACGCTCTGCCCATGGGGATCAATTCCACGTGCTGTAAGCTGGCGGCGCCTACTCTCTGCAGGTATTGCTGGAAAGACAAGGTGTCTCTGATCTTGAGCGCTTCGAACTGTTGCAGAAAGAATTCCTGATAAACCATCATATTCTCGCCAAAGATTTCCCGGCTCACCCCGATAGCCCTCCTTGTTCTCTCAAATGGAACGTGCTCAAGTATGAACGGGTTAACGCTGATCAGTATGCCGCGTAGCCCTGCGTCCCTTAGACCTGCAAGCTTCTCCTCGGTTGTCTCATCGTCGATGCTCCAGAAGCAGTTCGTCTCAACGAAGGTCGAAGGTATATCCAATCTTCGCGCCATCTTAACCAGTTCCAAAAGCAGCCTGTAGTTCAGGAAAGGCTCTCCTCCTGTGAAGTGGAGACCCAAGTTGATTCCGACCCTATCGAATATCAGAGGATGAGCTTTCTTGAAAGCCCTGCCGAACTGAGCCAGAATCTTTTCAGCATCGTCGCGGTTTATCCAGTCGGCTTTCCACTTGGGAGAACATGCGTACATGCAATGCTTACACTTGCTCGTACACTTGTAGGAAAGCAGAATGCCGCCTGAAACGGGCTTAGGGATAGGTAGCCTTGGCACTTATCTTTCACTCTTGCTCTTCGCTTACGATTCCGTCTCTTGCTGGTTCTGGTGAGCTATCTTACCGCACATGATAACGATTACGGTTGATATCTCCCTATTCAAGGTTAGTGCTGGAGTAGTACAGCAGGGGTAATGCCAGGAGTATTGTGTTCCACCCACGCCTCGTCAGAGAATATCTTACTCTCAGAGGTGGTCCTTGCTCCACCGATCTTTCTACGTACTCGTACTGGTCTAGGGCTTTCAGTTTGTCTGACAATGTACGAGAGTTTGCTCCAAGAATCCTCTTCATTTCGCCGAACCCTACGGCATTTCTTAGGAACAATATGTAAAGTATCTGGAGGTTCCATTTCTGCGACAGCAGATTAAAGCTCTCTTCGAGATCTTGTATGCTTACCTTCAGCTCCTCTAGATCCAGTTTCTCATGCTCAAGTATGTGCTGAAGTGTTTTCTCTATTCCCTCAAGCGTCTTTCTCATGCGCGTTTCCACGAGTCCGCGAAGATCTCTGCTCAGAACTGGTCTGGAGTCCATCTCCATACACCTAGTGTGTTCAATCTTACTTCATGTTTTATAAGGTTTAGATCATAAATCTAGTGTAAAAAGCACACCGAGGATTCAACAGATTGGCAAACTATGATGTGATAGTGGTTGGCGCCGGAACTGCAGGATGCATGGCAGCCAAGACCCTTGCCTCTGCGGGTCTTAATGTCTGCCTAGTTGACCGAAAGCAAAAGCAGTCCATTGGCGAGAAGGTTTGCGGCGACGCGATCGGAAGGCATCACTTCGACAACCTTGATTTAACTTACCCAAGAGGAGAGGAGTTGGAACAGCTTACCTCGGGAATAGATATCTACTCCCCTGACCAGCAGACAGTTTTCCGCGTACACGAGGAGAGACTTTCAGGCTTCATGGTTAACCGGCATCTTTTCGGGCAAAGGCTACTGAAAGAAGCAAGTGATGCTGGTGCGGTTCTTCTAGATTCCACACATGTCTTAGAAGCCGTCCTTAGGAAGGGTTCCATAAGAGGAGTCTCAGCGAAGAATGTCAAGACAGGCTCTAAGATTGAGCTAAGTAGCGAGGTTACCATAGATGCTAGCGGTGTTTCAGCCGTTTTGAGGAGCAAGGTTTCACCCCAGATAGGAATTGAACAAGAGGTCAGCAAAGAAGACTATGTGGTCTGCTACCGGGAAATCCGCGAACTCGAAGAAGAGATCAGCAAGCCAGATATCTGCAGGATCTACTTGAACCTGGAATCCGCACCGGGAGGCTACTACTGGTTTTTCCCTGAGGGTGGAACGAAGGTTAATGTGGGGCTGGGTGTAGCTGCAACTGGAGGCTTTCCAAATCCGAAGGATCAGCTTCACCGTATCATTCTTGAGAATCCACCCTTCAAGTCTTCAACCATCCTTCACGGGGGAGGTGGAATCGTCCCGACTCGCAGACCGCTAGACTCGCTTGTGGGGAATGGCATCGTCGTGATAGGAGATGCGGCTTGCCAAGTCAACCCCATCCACGGCGGCGGTATAGGGCCCTCCATGACAGGCGGAAAGATAGCTGGCGAGGTGATAGTAGAAGCCCTAGAAGAGGGCAACCCAAGCCGCGATCGGTTGTGGCCCATTAACGTTAGATACGTGAGGAGTTACGGGGCCAAGCAAGCCAGTCTCGATGTTTTCCGAATCTTCCTCCAATGTCTATCGAACGAGGAACTCAATTATGGCATGAGGTACAGACTGATCACGGAAGAGGATGTCTTGGAAGCAAGCTTAGGCGGGGATGTCAAGTTGACGGTGACTGATGCGACAAGGCGAGTCTTTGAAGGGTTGGGGAGACCCCAATTTTTGAAGAGGCTTTACACGATGGCTAGAACTTCGAAAAAGATTAAGAGGCTCTACAGAGAGTATCCGGACTCGCCTGAAGGACTTCCGGAGTGGAAGGTAAAAGTCAAAGAACTGTTAAGAAGGATAAGGAACATATAGTTATGGTGTTATCTGGTTTCTCTGAGCATGAGCCGATATGGATGTTGCTGTGCTAATCAGTGGTGGAAAGGATTCAGCACTTGCACTTTACCGAGTTCTGAAAACTGGGTACACGGTGAAATATCTGGTTACAATGATCCCTCAGAGAGAAGACAGCTGGCTTTTCCACTACCCCAACATAAGATTGACACACCTCTTTGCTGAAGCTGTCGGCATTCCGCTTGTCAAAGCCGAGACCACCGGGGTTAAAGAAGAAGAACTGGAGGATTTGAAAAATCTACTCAAAACGTTGGATATCAGGGGGCTTGTTTCAGGAGCTATCTCGTCACAATACCAAAAGAAAAGAATAGACCGAGTCTGCAGGGAATTGGGCTTTAGATCAATTGCTCCACTCTGGCACGAAGACCCTGTGAAGCTGGTGGAAGATCTAATCAAACTTGGTTTCCAGGTAATCATCACGGGAGTTTATGCGCACGGTTTTGACCGAACATGGCTGGGACGAGAGATCAACAGGCAAACCCTGATCGACCTGATCGAGCTGAACAGGAAGTACCAAGTCTCGGTCATAGGAGAGGGAGGAGAATACGAGACCCTCGTTCTGGACGCGCCCTTCTTCCGAAAGAGGATCAAGATAACCAGCGCCGAGGTAGAATGGAAAGACTACGCGGGAAACCTAACCGTCCATGAGGCGACACTGCAAGACAAAGTCTAGCCCAAGATAGTGCCCATCAGACGCTAGCCTATCTGAAAGACTCTACATTCTGGGGCGACAATGAAACCTCGTCATCAGGTTCATTAGGCGCCACAAAGACAAGCATGACAAGCGGACTCTCCCCAACGGATACCATGTCGTGAGCGGTACCTTTCTTGGCGAAGAGAATGTTGCCCGGTCCAGCAACAAGTGTGGGACCCTCATCAAAAGTGACCTCAAGCTTTCCTTGGTAAATATACCAGACTTCGTCTGCTCTTGGATGATAATGTTTTGGATGGCAGAAGCCTGCAGGCCAGCAGTGGACGAGCAGCCTGAAACGTTCTGTGGCAAGCACTTTTTCTCTCCAGGGCGGAGACTCGTGGCGAGCAGCTATCTCCCCCACGGTATCAAGTAGCCTGTTGTTCGCTTCTTCGGGAGCTACATATGGCATTTCTCAGTACCACCTCGATGCAATCAAGAGACGCCGCTTTGTTTTTAAGAATTGTGCAAGGATTTTCGGAAGCCTCTTGGAACAGTTGGAGCTCTTCTAGGCTTGGTAAGGACTCAAAGGGTGGGCGACAAGAAGATGGAGAACTCAGCGGAGGTCTTGTTCACGCTTCAGTAGAAGGTCTTGTCCTGCATTCGCCTTAGTTTCAACAGGAATGAGTCCTCGTTCAGTTCAACATCGTCGTAGCCAATCACACCATCAGGCGGAACCTTCTTAACGACACGGATGCCTTCGGCTAATCCAAGGGGCAACAGGTTTTGCCGCCTAGCGACATCGCCCCTTTCCGCTAGTCCATAGCACATGTACCCTCCGCCTCCGTCGAGAACATCTCCAGGCTTGAGGCTCTTCTTAGCTGCGGTCAAGACCTCGGCTGAGGGCGCGGTTAGCAATGGTACTCCTGTGGGCTCGTTGTACAGAGTTGCGCGGATCAGTGACATCGACGCCTCAAGCCCAGCCCAATGGAAAGGTCTGTACACGAGGGCATTCTTGCCCCTTCCGCCTCGGTGAGCCTCATAGGTCTTGAAGAGCCCTCTGACATCTCTGCTGTCGCTTGTGACCACCACGAAAACGCCCCATCTTATGTCGCTCCTGATTCTTCGGCCGTCTGGACGCACGCGGGTGATGACATCTGTTACGCCTTCGTTATCGAGTATGCCTCCATCCGCCTTCAAGCTCAGAAGCCTAGGCACACCTCTAACCGAACCTAGAGCGAAATGCATTCCTCTGATGTCGGGTTTTAGCCCCGTCGCGTTGCAGACTGCAACCATCTCCACGGCGCATTTCGTTGTGTCAAGGAATGTGTTGTACATCTTCGGGTTCATCTTGAGCCGCTCCACCTCATCCCGTGTGAAGCCGAATCTCTGCAGAGCATCTTCCGGAGTGGCGTGTCTCCATTCCAGCCTAGCAGCGGTTCCTTCGCCAGCAGCTACGACTCTAAGCCCCGAGGATACAGCCCAATCATACAGCTCACATATCAGGGCAGGCTGGTCTCCGTAAGCTTGGCTGTAGACCACATCTCTCTCTTTCGCTAGTTTCGCTAGAAGAGGCCCAACGACACACTCAGCCTCAACAGTGGCCATTACGATGCTTTTCCCTCTGCTTATCGCGTTGTAAGCGTGTCTGGCTGCCACTTCTGGAACGCCCGTGGACTCGAGGATCACGTCGACGTCGCTCTCAATCAATGTCTGGCTGCTGGTTGTGATCACAGGAGCATTCTTCTCTAGGTAGTGGTTTGCTGTGTCGGTATCGTTCGCCTTCACGATCTCTTTGGGTCTACGGCGGCCAAACTTGACGAACCCTCGGACTGCCTTCTCTTTGTAGATGTCTGCTACTATGGAGATGGTGATGCCGGGGATTCGCGATACTTGTCCTATTGTTGAGCATCCGAAGAAGCCCGCTCCGATGACCCCGACCTTGATGGGTGTGGAGTTGTCTTCTAGCTCTTTCAACCTATGCCTCATAACGGTGCTCATTTCCATGTCACTTTTGACGATGCCTATTGTGCTCTGGATATTTAAGACTTAGATTCTTGGCTGGATTTCGGCCGTTCTCACAGAAGTCCTCGGATGTATGTGGCAGCTAGCCTCAGAGATTCATCTGGTTGTGGACCAGGATTGAACTCCATAGTCAGATATCCATTGTACCCAATCCCTTTCAGAGCGCCAATGAACTCTTGGAAGTTGATCTCTCCCGTGCCCGGTGGGAGTCTGTCGCTGTCAGACAAGTGCACGTATGTCAATCTCTCGCCTGCCTTCAAAACTGTCTCCATGAGCGGCTCTCCTTCGGCATGTATGTGAAAGACATCGGCCATGACTAGAACCTTTGGGGACCCCACCTCGTCAAGCATTCTGAGAGCATCATCCATAGTGTTCACCAGCTGCGCGTTCTGCCTGCATGCAAACTCGATGGCAACATCAACTCCATATTCGAGGGCCCTTCTCCCTGTCTCTTTGAGGCTTTCGACAGCCTGCCTCGACGCAACGTCGTACGAGGTTTCGAGCCTCGACCCCTGGAATGCCCATCCAGCCTGAACCAAAGAGCAGTCCAATTCTCTGGCTATTTTCATGCATTCTGTGAGGTAAGCGAGAGCTCTTTCTCTGGCAGTCTTGTCGGTAGAGGCAAGGTAGAGACCGTGGGTGACATATAGGTGTCTTGTCCCTATAGCTGCAACCTCCACGTTGAACCTGCTTGACGTTTCCTTGATCTTGGCAATGTCCAGAAAGGTCGGCCATTCCCGGAAGTTCAGCTCGATGCCGTCGTAACCTAAAGCGCTGGCCTTGGCGACGATCTCAGAATTGCTTAGTTCACTTCCTTCGTACATAACCGTACTGAAGCCTAATCTCATAGGATCTCACAGTTGTCTCGGCTGAGATGCTGCCATATCATTGCAGCCGGACGTATTTATCTTCGGTTGCAGACCACGAATCTCCTACTGGATGAGTGGGCATTTGTCGGACATAAGATTTCTGGCGTCGGACAAATCATCAAGCTGCAGATCATGAAGCCTCTATTGGACGATTGAGCAGGCGGAGTTATGATTGGCTCGAAAAGGCAGACAGAAGGCTTCTTCGGCTTCAGACAAGGGGCAGAAATCGATTCTCTCGAGAAGTGAAATAACATAGAGGGTTCGGGGTAAATTGCGGACATGCCAAGTTTAATATATCCCAGAATTGGATGGAGTAGCGAGGCGACACTATGCATCTGACACTAGGCTACAAAACTTGCCATGAGCAGTACCAGCCAGACACACTCCTAGCACACGCCATCCTGGCTGACAAGCATGGTTTCCAGACGCTTTGGACCAGCGACCATTTCCATCCATGGGCTCACACAGGCGCTGGCGGAGGATTCGCTTGGACCTGGATAGCCTCCACGGCTGAGAGAACCAGAAACATAAGGATCGGGACCTCTGTGACTGCTCCGATCCTACGGTATCATCCCGCGATTGTAGCACAAGCCTTTGCCACGCTGGCATACACGTATCCGGGGAGAATTTTCCTCGGGCTTGGCGCTGGAGAAGCTTTGAACGAATCGCCGCTGGGGTATTCCTGGCCTTCGCCAAGGGAACGCGTGGAAATGCTCGAAGAAGCCATAGTCATCATCCGAAAGCTGTGGAACGAAGACTTCGTCAGTCATAAAGGAAGGTACTATAGGCTCAAGAAGGCGAATCTGTACACAAAGCCTAGCCAACCCATAAAGATCTACGTCGCAGCAGGAGGCCCAAAAGTTGCAGAGATCGCTGGCAAGTACGCCGACGGCATTTTGGCAGGCCCGGGTTGTCTGGAGATAGTAGACAGACTGTTCCGTGCCTTCGAGAAAGGTGCTCAAAAAGCGGGCAGAGATACGAGTAGACTAGAGAAAGCTGTGGAGATCCTGGTCTCCTATGATGAGGACTACGAAGCAGCGTTGAAGTCATGCAGGTTCTGGGCTGGCTGCATGTTGCCCGTCTTCTTCAGGTACGACATATCAGATCCTAGGGAGATAGAGGCACACGGCGAGTTTGTGGGAGACGATGCTATGGCTAGAAGATGGATAGTGGCTACCACAGCCGAGGAGCACATCAAGCGAATACGCCCGTACATAGAGGCCGGCTTCAACCATCTATACTTTCAGAGTTCAAGCCCGGATGAACCGAGGTTCATAAGATTCTATGGGGAAAAGGTCCTGCCGCACATTACTGAATAGACTCTTGCACTAGAACAGAGGCGACATATGTCCTCGGCTTCATGTACTTCATGTACAGAAACGTACGCAAAAGCCTTAAATAGAGCTTGAACGTCCAATACCTAATTCACAAAGCGACAAGATGGGAGCAAAATGGCATCTCAGAAGGTACTCTTAGACGAAGAAGAAATACCTAAGCAGTGGTACTCCATCCTGCCCGACCTGCCCCGACCAATACCGCCATTGATAGAGCCAGCAAAGAGGGCACCTGGACCCGGAATCGTCCCCTTGATATTCCCGAAAGAGATACTCGCTCAGGAGATGAGCACAGAAAGATGGATAAACATCCCGGAGGAAGTGAGGGATGTCTACCGTCTCTGGAGACCGACCCCTCTCTTCAGAGCCGTAGGACTCGAGAAGGCTCTGAAGACGCCAGCAAAAATCTACTACAAGTATGAGGGCGGCAGCCCGCCAGGAAGCCACAAGCCCAACACTGCCGTCGCACAGGCTTACTACAACATGAAAGAAGGCAAGGAGCGAATGACTACAGAAACCGGAGCGGGCCAGTGGGGTTCTGCTCTGGCTTTCGGCTGCATGACTTTTGGTCTCAAATGCACCGTGTATATGGTGAGGGTAAGTTATAACCAGAAGCCATACCGAAGGATTCTGATGAATCTTTGGGGCGCCGATGTGTACCCCAGCCCGAGCAACAACACAGATGCTGGCAGAAAAATCCTGGCCGAAGACCCTGACAACCCTGGAAGCCTGGGAATCGCCATCAGCGAGGCTGTAGAGGACGCACTCAAACATGAAGATGCGAATTACGGCATAGGCAGTGTATTCAACCATGTCTTAACGCATCAAACAGTGGTGGGTCTAGAGACCAAGAAGCAACTCGAACTGGCAGACGATTATCCAGATGTAATCTTCGGATGCATAGGCGGAGGCAGCAGCTTCTCAGGTCTGTTCTGGCCCTTCTACTATGACAAGGTTTCAGGAAAAGCCCCAAAGGACATAAGGTTTGTCGCTATTGAACCCACGGCTTGTCCCTCGATCACCAAGGGGGAATACATGTACGACCACGGTGACACTGCCAGGATTACACCGCTAGTCAAGATGTACACTCTAGGCCACGATTTCATACCCGCACCGATCCACGCTGGAGGTCTACGCTACCACGGAAAAGCCCCTACTCTTGGCGTCTTAAGTCAAGAGAAACGGTTAGAGACGCGTGCCTACAATCAAGTGGAAGTCTTCGACGCCGCAAAGCTCTTCATCAAAACTGAGGGCACAATACCGGCTCCCGAACCAGCTCACGCCATCAAAGGCGTTGTCGATGAAGCATTGAGATGCAAGAAGACGGGCGAGGAGAAGACCATACTTTTCCTGCTATGCGGTCACGGACACTTTGACATGCAAGCCTACGACGATTACCTCCAAGGCAAACTGCAACCCTACGAGTATCCGAAGGAAAAAGTGCAGAAATCGGTGAAAAAACTGAAAGATCTATACCCCTGGTTGGAAGCCCTGCCCTACTAACCAACCCCTATCCCCCCTTTTTTCTTAGTCAAGACAAGCCTTTCAGCAACAAGACCAAACGCGAGATACTCGTTTCGATATGCCTACTACAGTCCTCATAAGTTTCTCGGTAGGACTGGTGAGGCAATCTGTGCTGTCCGGTTCCTGCCACGAATGAAAATCTAGGGGGCTATAAAACATATAAGAACTGTACCCCATATCTTGGAAAGGAGAGCGATTATTATGACAAGAAAGGACGCCCAACCTATCCCAGACTGGGAGAACCCCAAAGTTGTTGAGAGGAATAGGGAACCAGCTCACGTTACGCTGGTTCCTTACCCTGACGAACAGACTGCACTCTCAGGCGAACGAGACAAATCTCCATGGTTCCTATCACTCAACGGTGACTGGAAGTTCCGGCTAGCGCCCAATCCAGATCTCGTCCCAAAAGACTTCCACAAGGTCGACTATGACCTAACTGAGTGGGATACTGTTCCCGTGCCCAGAAACTGGCAGATGCTTGGTTACGACCGACCCATATACACAAACGTTGTGTACCCTTTTCCAGCCGATCCTCCGCGGGTTCCGCATGACAACAATCCGACTGGTCTTTACAGAAGGAGCTTCATGGTACCCGAAGCGTGGAAAGACCGGCAAGTCTTCCTTGTGTTTGAGGGAGTCGACTCAGCCTTCTACGTATGGGTAAACGGGAAGATGGTGGGCTACAGTGAGGACAGCCGTCTGCCAGCAGAATTCAACATCACCCCCCATCTGCAGCTAGGAGAAAACACGCTGGCAGTCCAAGTATACCGTTGGAGCGACGGAAGTTATCTGGAAGACCAGGATATGTGGCGCCTCAGCGGAATCCACCGCGATGTCTACCTTTTCAGCACACCTGAGGTCCATGTCAGAGACTTCTTTGTCAGGACAAATCTGGACAGCAAATATGTGAACGCGGACCTGAAAGTCACGACAGTGATCCGAAGCTATTCCGCAGATGATCTGGAAAACCATAGTGTAGAGGTGTGCCTCTTTGATGCTGGCGGCGCACCCGTGTTCGACAGGGCGCCAACTCACAGCTTTGAGAGGATAAGGGCAAAGGATGAGATCACAGTCGAGTTTGAACAGAAAGTCAGCAACCCCCGAAAATGGTCGGCTGAACACCCCTACCTATACACTTTGCTCATTGCCCTGAGGAATGACAAAGGCGAGATAACAGAAGTTGAGAACAGCAAAGTGGGATTCCGTACGGTTGAGATAAAAGAAGGCAAGATACTGATTAACGGAGTTCCAGTGCTTTTTAGGGGCGTTAACCGGCATGAGCATGACGACGTGAGAGGTAAGGCCGTCACAGCCGAGTCCATGGTGACTGACATCAAGCTGATGAAGCAGTTCAACTTCAACGCGGTTCGCACAGCGCACTATCCAAACGATCCCCTATGGTACGACCTGTGCGACAAATATGGCATATACGTGATCGATGAAGCGAACATAGAGAGCCACGGTCTAGCCTGGGGCGCCTTCATGGAACGCGTCAGGAAAAAAGCTTTCCACAGAGACCCCGCAAACGATCCTGACTGGCTTGCCGCCTTCATGGAACGCTGTGTCAGAATGGTAGAACGCGACAAGAACCACCCATCCGTAATCATCTGGTCACTTGGAAATGAATCTGGATATGGACCCAACCACGACGCCGTCGCTGGGTGGATACACGGTTACGAACCGACGCGTCCCGTCCATTACGAAGGAACGATACATGTGACCGGCAAGGTCTCCCCCGTCGTTGACATAATAAGCATCATGTACCCGTCCCTTGACAGACTCATACAGCTAGCTGAAGACCCAAACGAGAACCGACCCATCATCATGTGCGAATACGCTCATTCCATGGGCAACAGCACTGGCAATCTAGAGGAGTACTGGGAGACCGTCTACAAGTACGAACGCCTACGGGGAGGATTCATCTGGGACTGGGTCGATCAAGGCATTCTGAGGAAAACTGAAGACGGGGAAGAATGGTGGGCATACGGCGGAGATTTCGGCGACGTGCCCAATGACAGGAACTTCTGCATAAACGGTCTGGTTTGGCCGAACCGCAAGCCTCATCCTGCCATGTGGGAATGCAAGAAAATCCACCAACCCGTGAAGGCGGAAGCCGTGGACCCGAAGACCGGCAAAGTCAGAATTACCAACAGATATGACTTCTCCGATCTTGGCGGATTGGACACTTTCTGGGAGTTGTCTGTTGATGGAGAAACGGTCAAGCTGGGACAACTGCCGAAACTTCGCACTCCCGCGGGCGAAAGTGAGGTCGTGACTGTTCCATTCACCAAACCCAGGCTGGAGCCGGCTGCGGAATGCTGGCTCATTCTCCGCTCCAGGCTGTCCGACGATACGCCTTGGGCTGAAAAGGGACACGAAGTCGGATGGTCACAGTTCAAAATGCCCTTCGATGCGCCTGCAAGTCCCACACTCAAGACCGAGGACATGCCATCTCTGAAGCTAAAGGAAACAGGAAAAGAAGTAATGGTTACGGGCGCAAGTTTCAGCCTAGTCTTCGACAAGGAGAAGGCCCAGATTGTCTCTCTGGATCATGAAGGCTCCGTATTAGTCAAAGGCGGACCTACTTTCAATGTATGGCGAGCTCCCACCGATAACGATGTTCCCAGAATGGCTCCAAAGTGGCGCAGCTTCGGCCTAGACCGCATTGAGCACAACGTACAGAGCGTAGAGGTTAAGCAGGTTTCCCAGCAGATTGTGCAGATAAAGGTAGCATCGACTGCTCGCGCGCCTGATGTCACTGAAGGGTTCAACTATCGAGTCAGCTACAAAATCTGCGGAAGTGGCGACATAATGATAGACATGGATGTTGTTCCAAGCGAGAAGCTTCCTCCACTGCCAAGGATTGGACTGCAGTTCAGCATCCCCGGAGACTATAATACGTTCACTTGGTATGGCAGAGGTCCCCATGAGAACTACTGGGACCGCAAAGAGGGCGCGCCTGTCGGGCTGTACAGTGGTACCGTCGATGAGCAGTACGTGCCCTACATTAAGCCTCAGGAGAACGGCAACAAGACGGATGTACGTTGGATGTCGCTTACCAACGAAAATGGCATAGGCCTGCTAGCCGTTGGCATGCCACTCTTCGAAGTGAGTGCACACCACTTCACGACCGAAGATCTAGCGAAGGCGAAACACACCTTTGAACTGAAGAGACGCGAGGATATCACTCTGAATCTCGATTTCAGACAGTGCGGTCTTGGTGGAGGCAGCTGCGGACCGGACACCCTGCCCAAATATCTGATCAATCCCGAGCCAGTGCATTTCAGCCTTAGGCTAAGGCCTCTGTCATCGAAAGATCTGTCTGCCACGAAACTCAGCAAGCAGAAAATATTGAGTTCGAGTTAAACGTAGATAAGCAACCTGAGTACTGTACTAGGAACCGGAGGTATTGCTCTGAAGCTTGGCTGTACAGTATGGCCCGTAAGGTGGTCTCCGCCGTACGAAAGTGCCCTTAGGAGAATAGCGGGGATTGGTTTTAAAGGTGTGGAGTTGATCGCTTGGGATAGGAAGGTCTTGGATGACTACTATACTCGAAAGAGGACAAAAGAACTGAGAGAGCTCATTGACTCTCTGGGACTGGAACTGACGGAGTTCGTCTCAACTCCGGAAGGAATGGCCAGTTTGAAGAGGGGCGATCAAGAGGCTGCGTTGAACCACTTCAGAAGGTTAGTCGAGGTGGGTTCAGAGTTTGAGACTGGAATCGTTAACACAGTTTCCCCGTGGCCTTTTCATGGGATTGAGGCACCGGATGTTAAAGAGAGACCGTCAAGACAGACGTTTCTGATGCCTGAAGACCTTCCGTACGATTTGGACATGGATGCGGTGTGGGATAGCTACGTTGTACTAACAAGGAAGTTCTGCGACATAGTCGAAGATGCTGGAATGCGTTATGCTCTTGAGCCTCATCCGTGGAGAATGATGTCCAATGCCGATGCGATGCTGAGGCTAATTGAACATGTCGGTTCAAAAGCCTTGGGAATGAACTTCGACCCTAGCCACCTGTTCCCCATGGGTGAGACGCCTGCCATTGCCATAATGAAGCTCAAATCCAGGGTCTTTCACACTCATATATCTGACAATGACGCTGCAAGCAATGTCCACTGGAGACCTGGAAAGGGGAAGATTGACTGGGTGAGCGTTCTGAAAGCCTTGAAAACCGTCAGCTACGACTACGTTCTCTCAGTTGAGCTTGAGGATGTTCCAGGAGCGAGCAGACCTGGAAAAGAAGATGCGGACCCAGTGTTTGATACTGAACTGGCAAGAGCTATCGAGTTTCTGAGAATGACCGCCAAAGAAGGGGGAGTCAAGCTGGAGTAGCTTACCACTTACATGCCTTCGTCACGGAGACCAGTATGGTGAAATGGTTCATTATTTGTGAGGAGGAGAGGGGGTTTGGAAATCGATAGAGAGAGAATAGAGAAAGTAGAGAAGGAGATGGAGCAAGCCGGCTTTGACGTTCTCTGGTGCAGGCTGCCAGAGAATGTTCTGTACCTCAGCGGGTACTGGCCAGTCATCGGCGCCTCGGCCGTATTCTTCCCGTTGGATGATGAACCTGTTCTGGTCGCGCCCATAGACGAGACCGATTACACGAAAAGGAGCTGGGTGAAGGATGTCAGAACCTATAGGTTTCTACAACTGGGGGCAGTTGCTGACGCAAACCGGGACATATCAAAGATTCTCAGGGAGATCGCCTACGATAAGCGTCTTGAAAACTCTGTCATCGGCTATGAAGGCTCCTATGAGCTAGTCGCGGCTAACCACGTAGGAGGAGAAGTCAGATATCCCGGCACTCCTTCGGTGGACATGCTCCGAGAAGCGCTTCCGAAAGCCACTCTGAAAGACGCCAAACCGATTCTTACCAAACTGAGGATGACCAAAACCACGTTGGAGGTAGAGATGCTGAAGAGAACCAATGAGATCGCAGGCTTCGGTTATGATGCTGCCCGAGAAGCCTTGGAACCCGGAGTGAAGGAAACTGAGGTCGCAGCAGCAGTGGAGGCACGAATACATACGAGAGGGGTCGGATACGAGAACACCGAAAGAGCAAGAGGGTTCGCCTTTGTGATGTCTGGACCGCCTTCCGCAAACTCTTGGAGGCCTTTCTGCATATCAACAGAGAGAAGAATCGGGAAAGAAGATATGGTCCTGGTTGAGCTAGATACATATGCGGATGGGTATTGGTCAGACCTCACTCGCACGTTCGCGGCGGGGAAACCCGGTCAGAAAGAACGCGAGATCTGGGACATCATCCTGGAAGCTGAACAAGAGGCTGTAGATGCTATACGAGAAGGGGTCAAGGCCTCAGAGATAGATAGGATCGCCAGATCACTCATCGAACGAAAAGGCTACGGGAAGTACTTCCTACATCAGCTGGGACACGGCGTTGGGCTGGCGTTCCATGAACCACCTACCCTTCATCCTGCGTCCAAAGACATTCTCATGTCAGGTATGACCCATGCTGTTGAGCCTTCAATCTGCATACCCGGCTGGGGCGGCATGAGAGTGGAAGACAACATTCTAGTTCAGCAGAATGAAGCAATCTATCTCTCAGACTATGACAGGAACCTCTGAGGCGAGTGGCTCCGATCTTTCTTTATTTTCTCTTAGGAGAACTGTCGCGAACACTCTAGCTACTCGAGAATGGTGCGGCCGCCGGGATTTGGACCCGGGTTGTCGGCTTTCTTCTTTCCGGAA
>CAYRBK010000024.1:0-24888 GCA_964422605.1 uncultured Candidatus Bathyarchaeia archaeon
TGGTCCTGGCCTTCCTGGATGAATCTGAGGATACTGAGACATCTGTCCGTTCTGTAAGTCTGGCAAAGATACTCCACGAAAGCGAATGCCTGGGCATAGATCTCTGTTGTGTATCCTTCCGTCATCAGGTCACCCCATTGTTGCTCTGTTGATATGCTTCCCAGCGTATATAGCCGTCCTTGATCACAAAGGTTGTGAACAGCATTCATCTTGGCATATTTCCACATCTCCGCCGACTGATTGTACTTCGAGCGCAACCCAAATCTATAGGATTCATATTCCGCAAGTCCCTCATCCAACCACTTGGCTGAAAGATATGCGTTGCCGCTGAATTCTTCGATGAACGTGTGCGTCACCTCGTGAGCCACGGTCATCTGTTGGCAATCCTTCGTGATGTGCATCACATAGTTGAAGGGACGAGGCGGTCCTATTTTCCTGAAGAACTCAATCAATTCGGGTGGGAAATAGCTGTATTCCACAAGCCCTTCCAGCAACTCGCCTTGAGAACGATAGATGTAGATCGTGAAATCTTGTGCCGGGTATGCAGGGATGTCCTCTCCGATAACCATGTATGTTAACTCGAAACCTTCCGCTATTTCTGCCGCCCGACGCACAATATAGTCGTCATCCCCGTCTTGGTAGAGAATTACTGCATGTTCGGATTCCAGCATTGCAAATGATTCCCGCGGCACAATCCCCCGGTCCACGTATTGAGCGTGGAACACGTAGTGGCCCTGCTGTGGAGCCTTGTCGGCAACAAGCAAAGCGTGGGGTGCTCCCCCTTCACCGTGCTTGCGAACAGCGATCACATAATTGAAGCTCGCTGGGCTGCCGATAATTTCCTTGGGGAAATGAAGCTCAATAACATCCCCATCCACTTGATACCCAATGAAACCACGCATTCCGTTCTCTCTGATGTTCTCCCCGAGGAAGACTCCTGGACGACTAGGCCATGTGCCCATTCTAAGTAAATGCTCGGGTCCTATGTCATTGGCAATCAACGATATCTCCCAACCTATGTCTGCTTGTGACCAGGCCCAACCTGTTGAGGGGTCAAGATCAGAATCAATGAATACATCCCACTCAACAAAAATGGAGGGGTCCGTCAGATTCATGGGCAACGGACCGTCAACCTTTATCGTGACAAAGTAGGTATCGTTTTGGAGGGAGATTTGTGATTCAACGATGTCCAAGTAGCGTTCACCAGTGCTGGGTTTGCCGTCCTTGTCGAAGAGGTCTCCAGTCGGATCGGTGGCTTTAGCCTCCGCTACTTCATGCAGCAATATATAGTACCAGACTCCGCCAACTATCATGCTGCACACTATGACTACAGCAGAAGCCAGAAACAAGACTCTTGTTCTCATCACTCGCCCTTTCAGGCAATAGTGCATGCACGCTGCTATTAACTCTACTTCTCAATTCATAGCCACCTTTTCCATCTACACCACTGCATCAAGCCGTGTCAAAAAAAGAGACCTTAGAAACTGAATTGATCTCAATTGAACTCGAACTCAATCGAAATACATATACTCTAAGTCGCTCTAAAGGAACCGAGGGATGTGGTCACTACGTCGATATGTGGCTTAACCTTTACTGTGGATACATCGCAGAGCCCCTATGCCAAGTTGCGTCCGGTATCTGTTGAGAACGTGCGTCTTGAGGATTCTTTTTGGGCTCCTAGGCAACGGATCCTCCGCGAGGTCACTCTTCCGACCCAGTATGAGCTGCTTGAAGAAACCGGGCGTCTGTCCAATTTCCGACGAGCCGCGGGGAAGGAGGAGGGAGGCTTCAGAGGCTTATTCTTCAATGATTCGGATGTCTACAAATGGCTTGAGGCCGTAGCCTTCTCTCTTGCGACCGCCTTTGACAAGAGACTCTACGACCTGGCTAAGCAAGTCAATATGGGTATTGCGGCTGCGCAGGATGAGGACGGGTACTTGGACACCTATTTCACTTTCGAGAAGAAGAAGGACCACTGGACGAACCTTCGGGACATGCATGAACTCTACTGCGCAGGCCACCTCATCCAGGCTGCTGTTGCCTTCCACCGTGCCACAGGAGAACGCAGTCTTCTGGGCATTGCCTCTCGACTTGCCGATCACATAGCAGACATCTTCGGCCCAGACAAGCGGCCTGGAACACCGGGTCACCCTGAGGTCGAGATGGCTCTTGTCGAGCTTCACCGTGCCACTGGAAAAAAAGCCTATCTGGATTTGGCAAGGTCCTTCGTCGATAACCGTGGCAAAGGGATCATCGGAGGCAGCCCATATCACATTGACCATAAGCCCTTCAGGGAGCTGACCGAGATTGTAGGTCACGCGGTCCGTTCGCTCTATCTCAACTGCGGGGCAGCCGATGTCTACATAGAGACAGGAGACCGCGCGCTTTGGGACGCTCTCATGCGGCTTTGGCATAGTATGACTGAACGCAAAATGTACGTAACGGGAGGCACAGGGGCTCGGTATGAGGGGGAAGCCTTTGGCGACGATTACGAGCTTCCAAACGCGAAGGCCTACGCGGAGACCTGCGCCGCCATAGCCAATGTGATGTGGAACTGGCGGATGCTGCTTATCACTGGCGAAGCAAGGTTCGCTGACATTATTGAGCTTGCTCTCTACAACGGGTTTCCATCCGGAATTTCGCTTGATGGCAAAGAGTATTTCTATGTGAACCCTCTTGCAGACCGTGGGAACCACCGCCGTCAGAAATGGTTCGAATGTGCCTGCTGTCCACCTAATGTCGCCAGGCTGCTGGCTTCCCTATCGGGCTACTTCTACAGCATCTCCGCTGAAGGCATATGGACGCATCTGTATGCCCAGAGCACAGCGCGACTCAATCTAATGGGCAACTCTGTAGCCGTCGTCCAGCGCACAGACTACCCGTGGAACGGAGAGATCGAGCTTGTCCTCAAACCCGAAAAACAAACAACATTCAGTCTATTCCTCCGTATCCCCGGATGGTGTCACGACGCAAAGGTCCTCGTGAACGATCAGCCAGTTGAGACGCCTCCCAAGCCCGGGAGCTATCTGGAGGTGCGTCGCCTCTGGAGTTCGGGAGACCGGGTTCATCTCTCTTTCCCTATGTCCGTGGAGCGCTTGGTCTGCCATCCTTACGTGTTGGAGAACCAAGATCGAGTAGCCTTGAGGCGTGGGCCTCTGATCTACTGTGTTGAACAAGTGGACAACCCGGACTGCGATGTGTGGCTGTTGGCTTTGCCAGCTGATCCCATACTGGAAGCCAGGTGGATGCCTGAACTGCTCAACGGTGTGACAGTCATCAGAGGAGAAGCCTTTGCGACTGAGGCGAAAACCTTCGGAGACCAACTGTACAAGACAGCGGTGGATACTGGAGCCAAAATGGACCTCGCACGATTCATAGCCGTTCCGTACTATGCTTGGGCGAACCGTGAACCCGGTCCCGTGACAGTCTGGATACGTTCATCACCTAAAAAAGGGCGAGATGCTTAGGCGGACAATCCTCAGAGCATTAATCTGACAGAACGCTCTAAGCAGGTGGACGCTTGTTTGCGTATACTTGGTAATACTTTTCGGTGTGAGCCTCAAATTTCTGCTCAGCCCTTTCAATCTGTCTCTGCAGCCACTCTTCTCTGCCAAGTTTCCTGTATTCATTTGCTTGCTCGATCATTCTAGCGTTTTCTTTGACCTTAGGACAAGGGAATTCTTTGCAGTCGAAACATAGGCGCAGACCATGGTCTCTGCAGCAGTTTCGGATCTCACAGTCAGGTCGCCCGTCTCCGCCTCTACAGGCTTTCCAACATACGAGCCAGGAATCCTCCTTTTTGAAGAAGCCTAGCGCCTTTCTGAACTCATTATAGTCGAACTCCTTGACCTCAAATGGCATCCAATGATGGTAGCCATGCGAATCCACCAGCTCCGCCATCACATCTGCCAATCGAATCAATATGGCGTTCTCATTCCATCTAGCACAATGGCCACAGTATCCTCCGCAGTAGGTGATCAAGTCTTCAGGCTTCATGATCACACCTCTTTTCCTGTTGCTCAGAAAGGTGTGTCCCAGTATATTAAGTCAATAGCTACCAGAAGAAATCCTTGAGCAGCTAGTAGAGTGGGATGCCAGCTTCCCCGGCTTCGCACAGCCGAAGACTGCACTACCACCGGAGACGGAGCGCAGTTTAACTTCCGAGTTCGGAATGGGATCGGGTGGTTCCCGCGCCCTTTGGCCGGCAACCCGAATTAACTTGAGAATTGCCGTTCTTTAACTTTTCGCTCAAAGGATAGAAGCGTGGAAACGTAACCTATATATGCGCATCCTCGGAAAACAGATTTGGATGCGGGGCTGTAGTCTAGCAACAACCCCCCTCTGTGGTGGGCTGCTGGACAGGCATGACGACAGCTAGGCGAATAGACCTAGCCGTTAAGGGCTCCAGAAAGCAGCAGACGGGTTTGCGGACCAGGATGGGATGAAGAAGTTCTGGAGCGGTGAAGAAACCCGTAGGAACAGGGCTTCATGAAGAAGAACCCTGATCCGGGGAAAGGCCGCCGGTTCAAATCCGACCAGCCCCACCAACGAGACCAACCCATCTCTGGGAACTCACTATCTCCTAAACAGAAAAAGTAAAAGGAAGCCTAAAGATTGCTGGCTCATATGTGTTAATGAATACCGAAGGGTTAGGTTTCCCATAATCAGCGTTATGAGAACAAGATATGAAGCCCAGTCTGTAAAGTCAAGGCTGATCCATTCTTCTGCCGGATATCAGCTTTGTCGAATCAACCTGCTTGCTTGTTATGTCCTGAAACCCACATTCCCTCATGCTCTCCATTACCTCTTGCTTTGTCGAAAGAAGCCCGAGCTTTCTAAGGTTACTCTCAAAGAAGACTGGGCCTACAGCTTCTATCAGTTTCTGCGTATCCGGGTCTGCTTTTTCAGGACCAACTATATCTGTCACGAACCACGCGTTCTTCCTCAGTATCCTACGTGTTTGGAATAGCGCCTCGCAGAATTTCACGATGTTGCCCTGGCCGCCCCAGGACACTATAGCATCAAATTGCTCGTCACGGAAAGGAGGCTGGTGAGCATCAGCTGCTATCAAGTGCACACTGCCGTCTATTCCAAAGATTCGAAATCTTCCTCTTACGGCTTTAAGATTATTGTAGGAAATGTCGATTGCAAGGATTTCTGCGGATCTGAACTGTTCAGCAAGGAATTGAAGCATGTAACCATACCCGGTGCCAACATCCAACATCAAATCAGCTTTATCCAGCCGTGCCATCTTGGTCATCATGTCGTATACTTTGCGGTATACGTTATGCTGTTCTTTAAAGTGTATCCGTGCATTTTCAACTCCACCGAATCGATCTTTAAGGAACTCTTCAGAGTCCTTGTACTCCCCTTCTTTCAGCTCTTCTATTGTGAGAACAGAATCCCTAGAATCCAGTCTTTTCGGGCCTATCTCGCCATCAGATATCCTTCGAATAGCCTCTTTGGGCTCAAATCTTTCAAGTGCAGTGGTCAATTCTCTGGCGAACCAGTCGTAAGGCTTAGTGCCTCGCGGGGCCAGAATCGGAACACCGCCTTGTATTCTATAGGCGTGACCGCATTGAGAGCATATGAGCTTCCCTTCCATAATCTCTTCGTCTACCCTTCTCTCCGTAGATAGTTCCAAATCAACCATGCAGATTGGGCAGACGATATAGTCTAGGATTGACTCAATCAATAAATCACCTTCAATGAAGTCCTTGTTCTGCTTGGAAATGGTTAGTCATCGAATGTCTTCTATGACTTGCTCTCAAAAACCGTGTCCCTCTTCTTCTGATGATTAAAGATGTTAGAAGCAGCGGATAAGATTAATATAAAAATTGGCTTCGAAGGCGTACGAAGCGTTTAGCGCATCAGTATCCAATGAGAGAGCGGGGATCGTCTGATTCTGCTGGCAGATGCTTTTTCCTATTTGCTGGCAATATGAGGAAGGTAAGGAGACTGGAAGGTGTACGAATCGATTGGTCACCTCGAACTGGAGACGGATTCCCGCATCATCCGGCTTTGGACTCTAAAGATAAATACGCGGCCCGTCCAAAGATAGGGAAGAGGCGGAAAGCAGTGCAGACAAATCATCCTTTGAAGCGGTATCCCAGGCTTTCAGCAGCGGTTCCAGCGTCTCTTGTGTCGGACGTTCCACACTTGAGGGAAAAAACTTCTAAGATTGGTTTGACAGGTAGGGCTTTGGCGATATTCAGGGTGGACGAGGTCATCATCTTTCCAGACCACCTCGGCCAAGACCAAAGGAGGGACGTAGATCTTATCGCCACTGTTCTGTCTTACATGGAGACCCCTCAGTATCTTAGGAGACGCCTCTTCAAGATCAAGCCTGATCTACGCTATGTTGGAATACTGCCACCCCTGCGAACTCCCCACCACCCCTTGCAGAACCGGAAGAAAGACCTGAAGGTAGGCGAGTACCGTGAAGGCGTCATTGTGACCTCAGACCGGGCGGGCACCCAAGTAGAGATCGGCGTTGAGCATCCCGTCGCCGTAGTCAACGCGAAGGCTTCGATGGACACGCGTGTCACGGTCAAAATTGTACAGGCTGGAGAGAATCCTAAGGCTGAGCTGGCAAGCCGCGACGAGGTCGAAGTCTACTGGGGTTACACGGTTACCATCTCAAGGGTTCCGCTCGGAACCTTTCTGAAGCAGAGGCTCTTCGACCTTGTCATAGCAACCTCGAGGCGTGGAGAACCATTCATGAAGGTTGCAGATGATGTGTTCATAAAATGGAGAGAAGCCAAGCGTGTCATCGTGGCTTTCGGGTCTCCGACACAGGGACTCCAAGAAATCGTAAACCAGGAAGGACTTAAGCTCGAGGAACTTGCCGACTTCGTCGTCAACACGGTATCGCATCAGGCAACCGAGACCGTTCGAACAGAAGAAGCACTATACGCAACGCTGGCAATTCTGAATCTGCTAACAACCCAGAATCTGCCGAACAACCTTGAGCCTTGACACGATAGGAATGCTTGCGCCGTTATTCCTCGTGGAGAACCTCAATCCGGTGGACAGAGCTTAAGTTTATGAAGACTTCACTCCGGTCTTCCCGGCTTACGACTTGGGGTATCGGCTGCGCGATCGTTGACCTCATCACGGTTGCCTTGGCCTCTGAGAGCCATATCCCCGGCGGCTCCCTCGTAACAGCCGCCAAAACGCCTTCAAACCCATAGGACTGGTCCATAACAACGTGGATCATCCTGCCCAAGTGGCGTTCAAGCATGTGGAAAACTGTTAGTGGCGGCGCTTTCCCCGACATGAACCTTCATACAAACATCAAAGACTAGACAAATAAGCCTTTCTGTTGCTTTAGGACCTGAATCTGATGCGGAATTGTCTTCTCTTACGCTCTGTCTGTCTGTTTTTCCCATTTTAGCCCCAAAGTGGTTTTGCCGGGTTTTTCGGAATGATCAGAAAGGTGTCAATCTTAACCTCGAAAACCTCAACCTTTTTGAACTGGTAGGCAACACTATGTAGGGACCCATGAAATGACAGAGACTCTGACAAGAGAACACATGGACAGAGCGGTTAGCCGCTATTCATCGCTCTTCACGCTTCCTTCGCATAGAGACGTAGCCCTTCTTCTGTGCATAGAGTGCATGGTCACAGGCATCGCCACAGTGCTTCTGTACGATCTCTCTTTTCTTGGGCTTACCTATGGACTAGCGCTGGGAATGCTGCTTTTTCTCACGACCTTGCTTGGGAACTACCTCGCAGCCCGAGTGCTTTTGAGGCATGACCTGATTCTCAATATGAGAAGATGCTCGTCCATCTCTTTGGCTTCCAACCTGATTTTACTTGTCTTCGCTCTCATCGCTTCAACAGCATCCATTTCCCTCAACAACCCAAACCTTTGGTCCAGAATGTTTTCGCTGGGTGTATTCGCGTCTATGGCCCTTAGATTCCTAGTGTTCTACGCGGTCTCATCCTCAAGCCCGTCAGGAATTTTCTTATCAGCAGTTCTTCAACCAGCGCTGTTTCTGTCCTCGCTCCTAATCGTCCTGTTCTTCTTCCATGAGTTCGGGATTCAGCTCTTCGTCTACCTTCCCCTTGCGGTGGGGACCGGCTTTACTGCTGTTCATCTTTTCATCGCAACCGTAAACAAGGTAGGCCTGCGATCGCTGGGAATTCAGTCGATCAGGATGTTTAGAGCGTTCCTCGCCAACTGGACCGAAGACTTAGAAGAACCGCTTGAAGAGGTTCTGGAACGCCTCAGCGAAGAACGTGCGGTCAAGGTCTCGATGATCGGTTTCAAAGCTGGAGGTCGAATGAAAGCAACAATCGTTGTGCCAGGCGTCCATCCCGGACCCTTCAAGAACGTTGGAAGCAGCCCCATCCCAAGTCTGATCCAAAAGGCTTTGGAGGAGAAGCTTAGCTGCGTCGTGGCTGTTCCCCACGGGATTTCGGGACATGAGCTCGACCTTTCCTCACAGCGTCAGAACGGGAAGGTCTTGAACAGGATTCTCGAAGCTTCTGAGTTCAGAGCCTTTGAGCCCTATGCGACCCGGTTCTTAAGCCTCAGGAGGGACAATGCGACTGTAGGATGCCAAGTCTTCGGGAACTGCGCATTACTTACGTTGACCCTTGCGCCTCAGACGATGGAAGATCTGCCTCCAGAGCTAGATGATACCATAATCCAAGAGGCAAAGAGAAATGGACTGGACTGGGCCATAGCCATAGATGCCCACAACAGCATCCAAGGACCCTTCGACCCTGAGAAAGCAGTAACCCATATGAAGGAAGCTGCTGTGTCCGCGTTGAAGAAAGCCGCAACCCTCAAGCGGTCTCCCCTCGAGCTAGGCGCCTCAAAGACGCTTGTGAAGCAGTTCGGCGTCAAAGATGGGATAGGCCCGGGCGGAGTCAGTGTGTTGATAACACGAGTCCGCAATCAGAAGACTGCCTTTGTGACTGTAGATGGGAACAACATGGTCTCAGGTCTACGCGAGAAGATACTCTCAAGCCTGGAAGAGCTGGGCATAGAAAGCGGCGAAGTCCTGACTACGGATACGCATATTGTCAACGCCGCTGTGATGGCTGATCGAGGATACCACCCTGTTGGTGAGGCAGTTGACCGAGATCAGCTGATCGGACACATCAAAGCCGCCGCGACGGAGGCCGTAGGAAATCTTGAACCCGCTGAGGCATCTTGGTGTGTGGAGGAGATTCCAGCAGTCAAGATCATAGGTGAACGCCAGATTGACAGACTGTGCTTGATGATTGATGAAGCAGCAAGAAAGGCGAAGAAGGTCTCCACCATTATCTTTCCCGCAGCTGCGATCCTTCTTACCGCCCTGATTCTCTTCATCTAGCAGTGCAGACTTGGTGAGTATAGAAAGACATAAGAGGCTATAGGGTTCATAGACTAGATAAAGCTGAGGACTCATGAGCCCATAGAGCTGGAAAAGGAGGAATCCTGGTATGGCCAAGGAGAGAGCTGAAAGGAGAACTGAGAGAAGAACCGAGAGAAGAACCGAGAGGAAACCCGTAGAGAAACCAGTGGAGAAGCCAACGGAGAAACCGGTGGAGAGACCAGTGGCAAGGGCTGACGAAGGTCTGGTGTTGATCGGACAGAAACCAGTGATGAGATACGTGCTTGCCTGTTTGACCTCGTTCAACTCAGGCGCTAAGAGGGTCGTGGTCAAGGCTAGAGGAAGAGCCATCAGCAGAGCAGTGGACACAGCTGAGCTTCTCCGCCGCGCGTTCCTCAAAGACGTAGACGTCGAGAAGATCGAGCTCGGCACAGAAGAGATGGAGAGACCTGACAGGCCAAGATCTAACGTTTCAACGATGGAGATAGTGCTAGTCAAGAAGTAGTAGACCGCCAGAACAAGTCCGCACCTTTTTGCGCCCCCGTGAAAGGTGCCTATCCCACGGTTTGCTTTGAGGTGCCATTGGGCGAGGACCAATGCCTATTGGCGGTGAAGACTGGTCTAAGTCAGCAGCTTTCCTTTATAGAGAGGTCTCTTTTTGCCTTCGCCATCTGGAGAACGATGAAAACCGAAGTCGTCTTCAGTGTGCTCGAAGTTGAGCCTTCTCTTTGTCTAGGACCGCGATGTCAGTTGAAGATTCCGCATGAAGTTCCAGCCGTCCATCGGCGGATTCTCTAGTCTTCGCATTGAAGACCTCCAAGAGGGTTCCGCTCTCTATCTCAGCCAGCTCGTTTACTTTGTTGTTCCATAGGACAAGGGTTACGGTGCCGCTTTCGTCTTTGAGTTCTAGACGTCTAACCTTTCCCTCGCCGCCCTCTTCCCTTTCGAAGGTGGAGGCAGAACTCATCTGTCCAACAAAGCCGAATACATTAACGGTTCTTTCCGTCGCCGTCAGCTCGCCGATCTTCCTTATGAAGTCTGCCAGCGTCGGACATTCGTCCTCGGAAACGTTCGGCGAAGCGATCTCAATGTTTCCCCTTGAGCCGATGTTCAGCTCCAGTCTTCTGCCGAAGCCTCGACGTACGTAACCGTGCAGAAATCTCACTATCTGACCGGTCAAGTTCCCAATATTCGGCATGTCCGCCTTGCTATCCCAGAGAAGAACTTTCACTTCCCCGGTTCTGTCAGCTATGAACAAACGCCTCACCTTGCCCTCTGTTCCGTCTGAACGCTCAAATTTCCTGGGGGCACAGACCATGATGACGCGGCCTGTGACTGTAACGTCGTCTAAGCCTGAGACAAGGTCGCCGATCAGCACGTCTCCTCTGAACGTTGCTTCTGAGGGCTCAACCCCGAGCTCCGCGGCTACAGCTCGAGCTGCGCTTTCACGGGTCAGGAACCCCTTTGCATCCTTCTCCTTCTTCTCGATCATCTCCACGACTTCTTCACGCGTAAGGTCTGGGCGAGACGAAAGAACCTTCTGGATTACCTCTTCAAGCAACATTTCCCTGCACTCAGACCTTTCTGAATTGAGAAAATGGGGATATTAAAAGCTTATTTGAGACAAGCCTCTCTAGTAATCCTGGGTAAATCCGAGTGTTCGACCAAGCGACCCTCATCGCTCTAGGCTTCGCGCTCATCGTTGCCGGGTTCATAATCACCTTCTTCTCAGCTCTCCTGCTCTTCCTCAGAGGCGTCCGCGTTCAGGGCAAGACGAGGGGCGGAGGCCTAATAATGATTGGACCTTTGCCCATAGTCTTCGGCACAGACAAGGAAACCGTCAAGATTCTGCTAGTACTATCCGTGGCCCTCATGATCCTTGCCATTGTCATTTTGTGGCTTCCCCATACGTTTGGTTGAAGGCGAACCTTATGGGAACTAGGCTCTGTGAACTCTGTTCGAAGAGGTCTGCCAGATACGTCTGCCAAGAGTGCAGCCGAAATGTCTGCGAGCGATGCCTTGAACCTCACACATGGCTCTGCACAGAATGCTGTGAAAGGCTCGAACGTGAAGCCCCGAGGCGAGAGGCAAAGGGCATTTCACCTTCTCTTCCGTCGTTCATGAGTGTCTTCCTTTTGGGTTCCCTCCTGATCTTCGCAGGCATGGTCATCATTATGATTGCTACTGTGCTCTATGGGCTACCTGACTCGTTGGGTCTGATAGTCTTTATTGGTCCTATTCCCATAGTACTAGGGGCTGGGGAGTACTCTTTCTGGTCCGTCATACTTGCTATCATACTCACGGTTCTGGCCATAGCATTCTTCATCATTCTTGGGAAAGAGCAAATCAGCGAAACCGAGAAGAGTGCCTCCTCAGCACAAAACCTCAGATAACCAGCAAAAAGAGAGAGGCGGCTTCTCTGATCTATTCTGTTCTGGCGCTTATGTTCGGTGTCGGTCACTACTTCTGGGCATACAGGTTGAGGAACCGAATATCCTGGTGTGTGACAGAACGGATACCTCGGCTAGACACAGATTCAATCACTATCATGCGATCTACGGGTGAAAAATATAGGGGGTATCGATTTCAGGAGATTTTCCCTCCCCAAAATTGACCTTCAGAATGCGGCACGAAGGCTACAACTGCAATAAGAGGAGCCAATGAGGAGAAAATGTGAGTCCAGACTTCTACTGATCTTAGGTTCGGCACTCGTAGCGGATTCCGGCTCAAAACCTGATGAAGGGTTCAGATGCTAAGACAAACGCAAAGCTTAAAATTTTCCTGAAGAACGCTGCCTTTGAGGATGGGACGCTCTCTTCTTTCTCGCCGTAGATCATGTACAGAAAGGCCAGCACGAGCGCGATGAACGTAAGCCCCATCAAGGCAAGTATAACCATCGAGAAATATTCGTCGACACCCATCTTTTTAGTCCAACCTTTCAGCTATCTTACCGCTCCAAGTATTTAAGCGGTAACCTTTCTCCACTCTTTCATCAGAACGTCGTATAAATCGTCCCCCTCCTCTATTTTGTCATACCACCCCAAAGAATCAGCCATCTTCTGCGCGATCAGGTGGTAACACAGGTGAGCCTTCCTGTCCATGATGTTGAAGTAGAAGTCATCGCAGGAACAGAAGTCAGCTGCAGGCATGATAAGGTAGTCTCTTGCCCTCCCAACAACAATCCAGACAACCCTGCCGCTTGGTTTGAAAGTGTACCTCTTGACCCTCTCGTCCTTTAGGGCTTCCCAGGCTTTTAGCAATCGCGAGCCGAAAACGGTCGTTAGCCGGGTCAGATGCTCGCCAGTGATCTTCCCGCCTTGCTTCGCTTCTTCGCAGACGTTCCTGAGAACATCTACCTCGGTTTCGCTCTTCTCCATGCAACGCTCTCCCAAGATGAAGACACCTAGCTGAAATAATAATGTTTTTGTGAGCATGACCTTTCCGCTTAGATGGATTTGAGCCTTTCCTTCCTGGACCTCTGCCATCATCTGGACCTGAAGTAGGGTAGGACTTTTCTGCCGAAAAACTCGATGAACTTGTCTTGGTCGGGACTTGTGCTTAGGAACTCCACTTCTGTGATTCCGAGCCTGATGTATTCCTCAATCTTGGCTATTGCCTCTTCTTCTGACGTGACTATGAAGCGTTTCCTAATCACGTCTTCCCTTGTCACTGACCTCGCCTTCTTCTCAATCTCTCTTGTATCGTAGATCGCAGCGCCAAAAATCCCCGGAACCATCGTGGCGTTCCAGAAGCGGCAGGCCTCGACAGCTCTGTCAAAGTCCTCATCGTAAGATGTGACCAGATGCACTATCCTCTCGATCTCCGCTGAATCTCTGCCAGCATCCTTAGCTCCTCTCTCAATTGCCGGAAGAAGCTGGGCTATGTATCTCTCCTCGAAGGTGCGACCACTCGTCAAGAGACCGTCAGCATACTTGCCCGCTACGTAGGCTGTGGAAGGTCCGTTGGCAGCCACATACAAAGGTATACTCGTCTTAGGTTTGGTGTAGAGATTTGCCTTCCGCAGCCGGTAGAAATCGCCGTTGAAATCTACAAAACCATCCCTCCAAAGCATCCTTATGATCTTCAGAGACTCCTCAAGTCTAGCTAACCTTTCCTCGTAAGGAGGCCATCGTAAGCCTAGGGGCGACTCATTCATGGCTTCACCTGTAGCTAGGCAAAGGAATATCCTACCCGGATACATGAAGTCTAAGGTCGCAAACGCTTGGGCAACAAGCGCCGGATGATACCTGAGGAGTGGTGCTGTGACAGAGCCAAGTGGCACTTTCTCGGTTCTTTCCGCCGCTGCCGCCAACCATACCCAGCCGAACCCTGAATTTGCGTTTGTGTGTGACCATGGATGGAAATGATCACTGGACCAGATGGTGTCGAAATTGTGCTTCTCGGCCATCACAGCGAAGTCCAGCAGCTTCTTAGGATCGTATTGCTCGTGCGCAGCGTAGAAGCCGAACCTGCAGACCGTGCTTTCATCACCGTTACCCGAAGCCTTGATTAGTAGTGGCTTGATGTCATTGTTAAATATTCTGATAGAGACAAACTAGCAGGCATTACACGAAGCGAGATGTTAAGCGTACAGTAGACATGTTTCGGGCGAGTTGAGATGAGATACAAAGTTTTCATCGCATCCGGATCGTTTGGAAAGATCGTTGAAGACGGCATGAGGCTTTTGGCCGATGAAGCTACCGTAGCCAGAAACCCCTACGACAGGCCTTTGAGCCCGGACGAGCTCAAAAAAAGTCTGAGAAATGTCGACGCGGTCATACTAGGCAATGACGTTTGCGACCGTGACGTTCTGGAATCGGCAAGAAGGTTGAAGGTTGTAAGCCGCCACGGAGTCGGGATCGACAATGTGGACTTAGAATCCGCAACAGAAAACGGTATCCTGGTGACCTATACTCCGGGCGTGAACAAGACAGCTGTCGCCGAACACACGATGGCCCTGATACTCTCTGTTGCGAGGAAGATTCCTGAGGCAACCATGTCACTGAAATCAGGCAAATGGGAAAGCCTGAGGTTCGTCGGCGTAGAGCTCGCAGGGAAGAAGCTTGGGGTTGTCGGTTTGGGGTCTATCGGGACCGAAGTTGCCATTCGAGCCAGATGTTTCGGAATGGAAGTCTTATACTATGACATCAGAAGGAGACGGGATTTGGAGAAAAGTATAGGGGCAGTATACAAGCCTCTGGAGGAGTTACTGCAAGGGTCTGACATAGTGTCCCTGAACGTGGCGCTGACGCCTGAAACTAGGGGGATGATTGGCGAAAGAGAGGTCGCTCTGATGAGGAAAGAAGCTTATCTGGTCAATACTGCAAGAGGCGGGATAGTCGACAAAGCTGCCTTGACCGACGCTTTGAGGAAGAAAAGGATCGCTGGGGCAGCCTTAGACGTTTTTGACGAGGAGCCGCCGGACTTCGACGATCCGCTCTTCCGCCTAGACAACCTTGTTGTGACTCCTCACATTGGCGCCTACACCTTTGAGGCGATCAAAAGGATGGATCTGGTATCAGCTGAAAACATCATTAAGGCATTCCGCGGCCAGAGACCTGATTTTGTGGCGAACGAGGAAGTCTTCTCAAAAAGCAACGTTCGGCTGAGGCTCAGGTGTGAATAGGATGAGAAAGGGGTCCATGTTTCCCCTTTCTGGGGCAGGAGGCTCTTGGCAGCTTGAATAGGGTTTTTATGTCATATTCGCTTATCGTTCAGACAAGCAGCTGAAGGATGAATTCACCTTGGAACTTTACCCCCCGTTCTTTATGGCTCACGACATAGGGACAACAGGAGACAAGGCAACGCTTTGGGATTCCGTAGGCAGCCTCGTCGCGAGTCACGTAGCCAAGTACGCCACCTCCCACCCGAAAGAAGGTTGGGCTGAACAGGAGCCGAGAGACTGGTGGTTAGCCTTCGTAACGGCGACAAGGGAGCTTATGAAGACAGCCAACATAAGCCCCAGCGAGGTCGAAGCCGTGAGCTTCAGCGGTCAGATGATGGGATGCCTCCCTCTGGACAGAGATGGCGAACCTTTGCACCCTGCGATAATCTGGATGGATACCAGAAGCATCAAACAAGCCGAAGTGATAGCGAGAAGGATCGGAGAGACGGACTATTATCGAGCCTCTGGTCTTAGGCTAAGCCCAACCTGGTCCTTGCCCAAAATAATGTGGATGAGAGATACTAAGCCCGAGATTCTCGAAAGAGCTTACAGGTTCCTTCAAGCCAAGGACTTCATCGTGGCGAAGCTTACTGGCAAGTTTGTTACAGATTACTCGGACGCCTCCCTCTCAGGCGCTCTAAACGTGAAAGAAGCAGAATGGGCCTTTGAGATGCTTGAAGAGCTGGAAGTGCCAGCTGACAAGCTTCCAGAGATAAAGCCGTCTACCTTCATAGCGGGTGAATTGGGAACCGACATGGCTGAATACCTAGGCCTCGCACCCGGCACCAAAGTGGTGATAGGCGGGGGAGATGGTCCCTGCGCCACTGTGGGAGCTGGAGCCGTGGAAGAAGGCGTGACGTACAACTATATCGGGGCCTCCTCGTGGATATCAGTCTGCACATCGAAGCCCCTGTTCGACAGGAAGATGAGAACCTTCAACATGTGGCATCTGGACCCAAAGCTTTTCACCCCCGCGGGAACGATGCAGATGGCCGGAGGCTCCTATGAATGGTTGAGAACCGTAATGTGCGAAAGCGAAGACTCCATCTCCAGAGTACTGGGTTCAAGCGCCTATGAAGTCATGAACCTCGAAGCCCAAAACATACCTCCCGGCTCGGGTAAGCTGCTCTATCTTCCATACCTGATGGGCGAGCGTGCGCCTTGGTGGAACCCTCACGCCAGAGGAGTGCTCCTGGGCCTTTCGCGCACTCATAATAGAGGACATATCATCAGAGCAGTCGTAGAAGGCGTCTTCTTTAACCTCAAACTGGTTCTGGATGCCTTCGGTGAGATGGGCTACAAGCCAGAGGAAATGAGGATCATAGGAGGCGGAGCGAAAGACCGATTGTGGCGCGAAATAGCCTGCAACATCTACGGTGTCCCCCTGTTGCCGTCTAGCCGTCCGGAGGAGGCAACCTCGCTTGGGGCTGCTATAGCTGCCATGGTAGCTGATGGGACCCTCAAAGATTTTGGGGAAGCCAACCGTCTGGTACGCTTCACGGAAAGGATTGAACCAAATGCTGACCTTGTCTCAAAATATGAGAAGATGCAGAAGCTCTTTGTGAAGGCCTACACGAATCTCGAACCCATTTTTAGGGACCTTGCAGACCTTGGCTTGTGACCCAGCGCCATCGACATCTTGCGAAGGAACTGAACCTGCTTCTTTCCCGGAGTTTTCAGCCTAGCCTCCTGAGGCGGCTAAGTGATCCTAGAAAGGTTCCATCAAGGAGGTAGGCTTCAGCAGACTCAAACTTCACGCTTCCGGACCTCAGAACAGGGCCGATGAACTCTTGGAACCTCCTCTGCCTTGTGATGGCTGAGCTGTTTATAGCCTGTCCTCCCAAGAAGTCGTTGAACGAGGGCATTATCAGAAGGGTTTCGGCTTCGAGGTGGACCCCGAATCTGTCTTTCAGCACATCTTTAGGGTCCTCATCGGCTCCAAGCTTTGCATTGTGACGTTTGAGCATGAACTCTGCAAGGAGCCTTGCGTCGCATGGAGCCCGAACCCAAACCTGTCGCGTTATGCGAAAGCCCATCGGATCTCTGAAGACGACAACGGGGTGAACATGTCCCACAACTAAGGTGCGGCAGCCTAACATCTTGATGTCAGGCCATGTATTTCCGTGGAAGAGCCCAACATCACCGATGATCAATCCTTGAGGCGTGATAACCTCCACAGCCTCAGGCAGCAAAGCCTCTAAGTCGCCGTCATGATTGCCCAGTATCACCTGCACCTTAGGCACGATCTTACATGCCTCTTCGAAAAGGCTTGGAACATCCCTCCACTCTTCAGGTTCGATCCTAGCGATTGTGTGTTTGACGTCGCCCAGAACCAGAAGGCGATCTGGCTTCTCCTCGGCAACGATGCCTCTAAGTCTGTCGAGAATCTTCCCAGTCTGCGACGGCAGATGAACGCCCTCCTCGGCTAAGGCTAGCTCCCAGCCTATATGAAGATCCGAGATTGCGAGAGTCTTCTCTGACCGCCAAGTGAGAAGGAGGGCAGGATGAGGGCTCAGAGGCGTTAACTGCGTCGATTCTCGGTTCATGTGGGCTCCCAAGCATATCTATCTAGGGCTACGGTGTAAGAGTGAAGCTATCTCCCCACAGATCTCTTCGTTAGCAGCGGCTATGACGGAGAAACGGCTCAATTCAGTCAAGGAGACGCCTTCAAACCCTCTACCATCAGGCTGGATAAACAGACCGCCAGCCTCTTTAAGGACCAACATGCCAGCAGCAAAGTCGAGCGTCCGAAGCTTCGTCCGAATATCCACATAGGCGTCTATAAACCCGGATGCAACATGGCAAATCTCCAAAGCCGCCGAGCCCAGAGACCTTACGCTCTTAACTGTCTTCATAAGTGGAACCACTTTCTCCACAGTTTCAGGCGAACGTGACACGTCGACGCTTAGAACAGCCTCTTCCAGAACCGATATGTCAGAGGGCTCTATCTTCTTCCCCATATGACGTGCTCCCTTCCCCTTCTCGGCCTCGTAGATCGCGCCATTGGACAGGTCAATAACGACAGCTGCTTCCAGATCGTCCAAGCGATCCGTCGGAGAGACAGCAAGCGACGCTGAAACGAAGCCTATGCCTCTCACAGCGTTGGTTGTCCCGTCCACAGCGTCAGCGATAAGGTAAAAATCAGACTTATCTCCGATCTCCTCGACCCCACGTTCTTCCCCTATGAACGTGCAGGACGCACGGTTGCGTTTGAGATGCCGAACGATTGCCTCTTCAGCGACAGCGTCGATGAACCGTGTCTTGTCTCCGCCGTACCCGGCACCTAGAACCTTTCCCGATTTGGACTTGCCCAACAACGGATGGACAACCGAATATACCTCCTTGGCCATTTGCTTTAGAGCAGTCAGCCTCTTCCCTCTCAATCGTCTCACCGTTTGTCGCATGTCTTTAGCATAAAGAAGGCTTATAGATGTTCCTTTCCTGCTGCCTTCAGAGAGAAAAGACATCAAACTGTCACCGGATCATAGCCGCAGACAGTCGCCGTTCTCCCGACCAAATGAGGTGGGCTGAGGTCACATTAGAGTAACAAAATCTAGAGAAGAAAAACTGCTGTGGTGCAACGAGGTTTTTTCCAAGCACCGAGGCTATTTTCCGGAACCCTTTTTCTTCTTTTTTACTTCCTTAGCCTTCTTCTCCTTCTTCTCATAGTAGTAATACTTCTTCTTTTTCTCTTCGGTCATACCCGCTTTGCCTCCTTCTTCTTAGCATGTGATGAATAGAGGAAACGCCCTATTAAAGATTTGACTGCTAGGCTGATACTGTCCAAAGAAAGATAGCTTAGCTCTTCCAGCACTGAATCCTAACCCAATGCGTCTACGAAGCCTTTTATGTTGTCTCTGATGGACTGGAGGAAGGTATGTCTCACGTTCCTAACATCATCCAGCTTCTCCAAACGGGCGACCCTAAAGTAGATCGGCGGATGAGGGTCCCAACCTATCCACCCCTGAATCCTATAGGAGGATATCCGCTCAAACTGCAGTCTGCGGAACCCGATCTTCCTCAAGGCCTCAGCAAGAACCTTCGGCTGTCCGATTCTGACGGCGGCTTCAAGGTCAGCCCTTCCCTCAAAGAATTTGGCGATGAAATAGACTGTGCTGAGGGCAAACAGGAGGTAGAAGTATCCGAAGAGGTAGAGAAGAGGCCAGAAGACGTAGACTCTGAGCAAGTATTCGGCAGCCGTCAAACCGAAGAGGAGGAGGGGGTCCCTTCCATTAAGATGGCTGAACTCATGCCCTATGACGCTGAAGATTTCATCGTCGTCGAGTTGGACAAGCAGCCCAGTAGTGATGAGTATTGTCCCATGGCTCGGACTTGGCCCTGAGGCTGCAGCATTAGGCAGGATTGTGTTTGCGACGGTTATCTTAGGAACAGGAAGCTCGAATGTGTCCGCAGCCCTCTTGACGAGGTCATAGACGTTCACGATCCTCACCGGCATGTTCTCTGGCACACAATGGAAACCGTATCTTGAGAAGACCTCGCCAACAGTTTCACAGTCAACCGGCTTTCCTAGGGCCAAAGTTCGCTCATAGATCTCGGCTTTCATCTTCATCAAAGCCTCTCTGCTGAATCGGTCAGTGAGGTTCTTGAATTCCTCAACCGGAAGATGATACTGGAAAATGTGAATGCTGGTCTTCTCGCGGGTGATCTGCCAGTTTCCCATTCTCGCAATTATCTTGTCTGAAAAGAGAACCATGACGAACTGTATGGCGACAAGCACTATTGGTGTATACGGTCCGAGAACCATGAACAGAAGGATACTAAGAGCAATGAAGACAATGAAGAACATAAGCATACTTTCAGAAAAAAGCCTGTAGATCACGTTTCTACGCCTTTGCTCTGCCTTCTCAAGTACAACAGGCTCGCCCTCAACCCAGGCAAAATAAAGCGTCGTTCGCCTAACCTGCTCCTCGAACAGTTGAACAGTGATGAATAGATCTTCCCTCAGCTGTTCCAGAGCGTCCTGGGGAACAGTCTCGCCGCTGGGAGTCATCTCTACTTCGATGGGCCTTCCAGCCTTGATCTGAACATCGACATACCATTCTTGAGTTGGAGCCCGAGCCGTAAATGAAAGGAAATCGAATGCACGTTTGACGTTCACAAACTGCTCAGGGTGCTGGAGCACGTAATGTTGGTAGATGAACCTGACTAGCTCGTCAAGCTCTGAGGGCGTTACTTCTGTGTCTATAGCAAAAGAGACACCAGCCTTCGCTGCCATCAGCTCTCACCTCGCCAATCTGAGATCAACACCTTGGTCAGGCTAACGAATCCGCACTGCGGACAGTTAAGCCTTTAGCACGACCAATACGAGCCAATCTTAGAAATCTGGGTATGCACTTTTCGTCTTTGATGGGGTCGAATCTTCTGAGCTCACTGTATTCCAGCGGGATCACGATCCTTGAGACCATACCGTGGAGGCTGTATGGAAGCCTGATCAACCTCATGCCTCCGGACGTCACCCATTCGTCTATCAGGAGCCCTTTCCTCTTCACCTCATCAGCAAACTCCTTCCGCCTTTCATAGGCCCAGCTGAAGGCATCTTCATCGAATACATGGATGTGGAAGCCTCGTCCTGAGTAGACAATCCTCATCTCTTTGAAGACACCTGCAAGCTCCTCGTAGAGCCTCACTGTCTCATCCTCGGCCATTTTGAACTCGGTCTCACAGAAGCTCAGCCCTTGACGCCTTCTCATCTTGTCCTCAAGCGTCCCGTGAACTGGGCATGTCAAGTTCTCAGGGTCTATGTCGAAGGCTAACTCTTGGCCTAGGACCTTCCCCTGCTCGTCGTATACATTTCTGTCGTAGTAGACCGCTTCAGGTCGGAACTCAATGATTTGCCTCTTCACTTCATCTAGGTCCTTGTACTCGTCGATCAGGATGGTGGTGGAGGCGTCGTCCTTGTACTCTGGTGGATAGATCCTTGTATGTCTCCCTATGATCACGGCGAAGACAACGTTCCCCATTCTGCCTTGGAACCACTCTTCGACCTTGGCTGGCTGGAACTCATCTCGATAGAACTCATCTCTCTCTTTCAGTGTTGAGTAGCGCATCCCTTTAGGCAGCCTGTATCTTACCATACCTCGCGTCTTTCCTGGGTAGTTCGTTGCGAACCCTTACATGAAAAACCTATCCAACCACAAGTTCTAGACGGTTCCAGCTTCCCAGGCCGATATGTACTTCTTCTGCTCATCAGTCATCTCGTCAATCTCTATGCCCATCCCCTCGAGTTTCAGACGCGCCACAAGCTCGTCGATCTCTCTGGGCACACTGTAGACTCGAGGCTCCATTCTGGGATTCTTCGCAATATACTCTACGCACAAAGCTTGGTTCGAGAAGGACATGTCCATCACTTCGGAGGGATGCCCCTCAGCCGCAGCCAAGTTCACAAGTCTGCCCTCTGCAAGCAGGCATATCCGTCTTCCGTCGTTCAAACTATACTCATCAAGATTCGGCCTCAGGGTTCTCTTTGAGCGGGCAATCCGCTCTAGGTCCGGAATGCTCACCTCGACATTAAAGTGGCCACTGTTGGCAATTATGGCACCGTCCTTCATCCTCAACATGTGTTCTTTCCTGATGACGCTGGTGTTTCCAGTCACGGTCACGAAGATGTCGCCTACTTCCGAGGCTACTTTGAGAGGCATAACTTGGAAACCGTCCATCATGGCTTCAAGCGCCCTTATTGGGTTAACCTCTGTGACGATTACGTTTGCGCCCATGCCTTTGGCTCTTAAGGCGAGACCCCGTCCGCACCATCCATAGCCGCAGACGACAAATCTCTTACCAGCCAGGAGAATGTTTGTGGCCCTAACAATCCCGTCTATTGTGCTTTGCCCAGTTCCATACCGATTGTCAAAGAGATACTTTGTAAAGGCGTCATTGACAGCTATTATGGGATACTTGAGAGCTCCCTCCTTTTCCATAGCTCTGAGACGGATGACCCCGGTTGTGGTTTCCTCTGTGCCGCCTTTCACGTTTCGTAACGCCTCTTTCCTCGATGTGTGGATTGTGCCAATAAGGTCTGCCCCGTCATCCAAAGTCACAGTGGGCAAGTAGCCAATCGTCTCATTTAGACACCAGTAATACTCTTCTGTCGTCTCGCCGCGCCAAGCATAGACACTGACTCCGGATTTCGCCAAAGCAGCCGCAACCTCGTCCTGAGTTGAAAGCGGATTCGAACCGCAAAGGACAACTTTAGCTCCGCCCGCTCTGAGGGTCTCAACGAGCACAGCGGTCTCCTTGGTCACGTGTAGGCATGCCCCAATCGTCAAGCCCTCAAGTGGCCTCTCCTCCTCAAACCTTCGCCCTATCCTTTTCAAGGCGACCATATGCCTCGAAGCCCACTCCACAAGAAGCTTGCCCTGATCAGCCAAGTCCAAGTTTTTCACTTTGAAATCCGCCATCTCAGTTCTTCCCTCTACTTCATTGCTACAGAGCTATTGCCGGAGAAACATATAAGGTTACACAGCCGCCGGGAAGACCTTACACTTGATCCGCCACTGTAGGGTTTCTTTAGTTCCTTCTTGGCTTCACTGAGAATACGAAGTCAAACCTGTTGAGAGCGACTTCTACTCCTCAGGTCATGCGAAAACTCGGGCGAAGGCAGAATGTTATTTGGCTACGATTCTCTTTACGATGGGCGGTCTGATCTTCTTGAGAACGCGGTAGCGGCAGTAGGGACACCTAATCCCTAGTTCGAGCTCAGTGGACTTGACCGTTGCGCCACACTTAAGGCATTGGTAGAGTAGTGCTGGCCGCTGTTCTTCCTCAGTCATCAGACTCGCTTCCGATATTGAAAGGTTTATGTGCAGATCAACTCTTTATTGTCTTCATTAGAACGATGACGAAATATTTAAGGTAGGCGGTGAAGCTTCCGAACAGGCTGAAGGCGAAGGGGCTATGGCTCATGAGATACTGATCTTAGCAGGGGGCGGAGGACACACCGGATACGCCTATGCACTGGCTCAGGAACTCTACGGGAAGGCGTCTCTCTCCTTCCTGGCGCCGGAAGGCGACGAACTCACAGAGAAGAGAATGAGCAGATACGGCAAGGTTGAACCCCTCGTCAAACCTAGAGGCCCAAAAACCCCCACCTACGAATTCTCGTACCGGTTGGCAGAAGCCTTCGCGAAGTCAATCAAGAAAGTCCCCAGAAGAATGAATGCCGTGGTAAGCACAGGAAGCAACTTCTGCATCCCTCCGGCTCTTACGGCATGGCTCAAAGGCATACCGATAGTCAACATAGAAAGCTCAGTGCGCTTCACGAAAGCTTCCAAGACCGCAAAGATACTTCAACCCTTCTCTGAGATAACGGCCCTCCAGTGGGAAGAGCAGAAGAAGCTTCTGGACGATGGCATTGTCGTAGGCCCTTTGCTACCGAGACCAGAGATCGAGCCTTGGAACGGCGGGTACATCTTGGTGACGGGAGGAACCTACGGCCACAGAATGCTCTTTGACGCGATGAAGGCAAGCAGTCTGGCGAATATTGTCCTGCAGACGGGCCGAGTGGACCCTCAGCCTTACATTGAGGCGCACCCAGAATGGAAGGTAGTAACCTTGACAGAAAGATTCCAGGAGCTCATAGCAGGCGCAGAAGTCATTGTGACCCACTTCGGCTCGACAGTCTTGGATGCGCTTATCTATAGGAAACCCGTGGTGGTTGTTCCAAACCCTGAGTGGACAAGGACAGCAGGAGTGGAAGATGCAGACTTTCTAGCCCAGAAAGTAAACGCAGTCTTGGTGTCTGAAATAACTCTGCGGAATCTCTTGGACGCAATAGATTCGGCAAAGAAGAGGGATCCTCCGGAGCTTCCAAGGGGAGCTGAAAACCTCGCAGACGAAATACTCAAAATGATGGGAGCTGAAGAACCGACGTAACCCTCCGCGCGTGGAGTTCTGGTGGATCTAGATGGGGGAGCTGGTCGTGGTCACAGCGGCTCACAACGAGGAGATACATCTGCCCTATAGCATTCGCGCTCTAATCCGAGCCTGCGACACTGCCAATTCCAGCTGGGAACAAGTGATCGTCCTCGACAGATGCACGGACAGAAGCGAGACCATCGCTCGCGGCTTCTCAAAGAAACATCCAAACATCACCATTCACGCCAAAACAAAGGTCAAGTGGAAACACACTTACGCAGAGAACCTTATGATCGGCTTCGAATACGCCGTGAAAACCAAGGCGGACTATTTTGCAGTTGTCGATGCCGACATAATTCTAGAAAAGGAATATGTAGCCAAAGTATTGCCAGCCGTCAGTTCGCCTCGGACGGCCTCCGCAAGCGGAACCCTCATCACAGCTCCCCTGCATCAGACGGTGCATTCAAGCATCTACAGGGCGTGGGAGCGAAGCTACAGAATCGGGCTTCACGTAGCCGCGTGGGGCGCATCCAGAGTGTACCGTATGGAACCCCTCCTTAGTGTCGGAGGCTTCGCAGACTTCGCATCCCCAGACACTGAACTTGACATAAGGTTGAGCCGTCAGGGATTTAGGCACAGGATCATACCTGAAGCAAAGGCTTACCACATAAGGGACATCTCCGTTGGGAACAGCTTGAGGGCACAAGTGAAACTTGGTATCTCAAGACATGAACTGGGAGTACCGTTCCACACCACAGTCCTACATGGGATCTTCAGGTTCAGGCCGGGCTTGATTGCGGGGCATCTTATTGGAGCGGTAAGTGAGGAAAAGGAACCTAGTCCGCGCCCAGTGTAAGCTAAGCTCGATGACCTTTTCTTCATCCTTGAACCATCAGCCCCAGATAGAAAGCATTATAATGGCTATGGCGAAAGATGGGAAGTATGCGTTTACTATTTGTCACAAGCTTCTACCCCCCGCTTACCGGAGGTGGATCCTCCAGAATCCATGACTTCTCCAGA
>CAYRBK010000025.1:0-4301 GCA_964422605.1 uncultured Candidatus Bathyarchaeia archaeon
AGAGGGAAAGTGACCTTCGATGGCGAGGAGATCACCAAGTGGCCGCCCCACCGTGTCTACGCCGCAGGCCTCGTAAGAACCTTCCAGATACCGCAGCCCTTCCATAAGCTCACCGTCCTTGAGAACCTGCTGGCTGCCTATAGGAGCAACCCCGGAGAGGGATTCTTGAAGGCTCCCTTCAGAAGATCATGGTTAGACGACGAAGAGAAGGCAACTGAGATGGCTTTCCGCTTCCTAGAGATTCTAGACCTTGACCACATGTGGGATAAGCCAGCTACCGGTCTAAGCGGAGGACAGATGAAGCTCGTTGAAGCTGGAAGAGCCATCATGAGCGGCGCCAAGATGATCCTTATGGACGAACCAGCCGCAGGAATATATCCCAAACTTGCGCAGGAAGTGTTCTACTATCTCACTGAGATGAAGAAGAAGCTTGGGGTCACGTTCCTGATAATCGAACATCGTCTTGAGCTCATCCTGGGTTACGTAGATTACGTCTACGCAATGGCAAGAGGAAAAGTGGTCTCAGAGGGGGATCCGGACCAAGTTCTCAGTGATCCAATCGTGATTGAAAGCTACTTGGGTGGATGATGAACGCTAACCATTGAGAAACTGAGCGCTGGTTACGGTCGGCTTCACGTACTCTTCGATGTCGACGCCAACATAGAGGACAAAGAGATTACGATTCTGGTTGGCCCCAATGGAAGCGGAAAAAGCACACTGCTCAAGTCAATCATGGGGATAACACAGGTCTACTCTGGGAAGATTCTCTTTGGGGGAAACGACATAGTCAGGCTTCCGCCCCATGTCGTGACTAGGCTGGGAATCGCTTATCTGCCCCAAGTTAGCAACGTCTTTGCGAATCTCATGGTCAAAGAGAACTTGCTCATGGCGGGCTACGTCCTTGGCAAGGATGAAGCTAGCCGACGTTCCCAAGAAGTACTGGAAGACTTCCCGGTTCTGAAAGACTACCTGGACAGGAAAGCGGGGACGCTCAGCGGCGGAGAGAGGCAGATGTTGGCAATGGCTATGGCGATGATGAGGCGGCCTCAGATCATGCTGTTCGATGAGCCGACCGCCAGCCTTGCACCGAAAATAGCTCTCGAAGTGCTCAACAAAATAGTGGGCCTAAGGGACAACTACGGCATCACCGTGATGCTGGCTGAGCAGAACGCGAGAAGAGCCCTTGAACATGGAGATAAGGCGCTTCTCCTCGTAAGCGGAAGGGTAATGTACAGCGGTGATTCGAAGGAGCTTCTCAGCCACAAGGACCTAGGCAAGGTCTACCTAGGCATCAAAACAGACTGATATCCGCCTTCTTTCTTCAAAGGCTGAACTCCATCAATATCCTTCTGCCTTCCATTGCCGATCTGAGAATGGACTCGATGACCACGATGTCCTTGTACGAGTCAAGCCCGCTGGAAACCGGTTCCCTATCCGCAACTATGCAGTCGACAAAGTGCTGAGCCTCCGCTTCGAAGGGCCAAGACCAAGTACCGTGTGGATATTCGTCTTTCTGGACGTTTCCAGCGCGATAGACATGAACCTTCGTGGGCACGTTCCTCAGCAAGGGCGCAGGCGGTCTAAGATCGATCCACCCGTTCTTGAAGCAGATCAGAAGCTGCTCTTCCCAGAAGTCCGCCGTGATTGAGCCCATCTCGAGCAGACAAGGAAAGTCCCCATAGTCCAAGAATGCCATGAAGCCTGAAGCCCACGACCTGAAGGAATCACAGGCAACAGGGTCTCCAAGGAAGAATCTCGGGAGATTGATGTCATGTATCTGCTCAAGCATGTTGTTCATAGTTTCGACCAACTTTGGCGGGAGGAAATCTGGATATCTGGGTTCAGTACGGGGGTATGGCTCGCCACTCTCTATGACCACTTCAGCTGTGGGGCCGCATATCCAGTCGCCTCCGAAGAGGTGAGACCTGACGTACGTGACCCTATCGTTTCTGGCGAACTCTTCGAATATCTGTTTTGCCCTAAGAACGCCTGAGTCGTAGCGTTTCATGTAGCCAACCATCAGTTTGGCGCCATGCTTCTGAGCAGTCTTAACCATGTCGGCAGCATCTTTGCTGTTAGTTGCGATCGGCTTCTCGGTGAAGACATGTTTCCCAGCCTTAAGTGCGTCTATGGCTATGGGCGCGTGGACGAACTTGTTTGTGATCTCCACTATGGCATCGATCTCCTTGTCTTCTGCCATTTCCAAGTGGGAAGAATAGACCTTTCGAATCTTCCATCTTTCAGCAACGGCCCTGGCCAGTTTCGGCCTCAGATCGGCGAGGGCCACAATCTCAGCGTTCTTAACTTTGTGGAAAGAAGGCAGATGGACACATTGCCCCATCATGCCGCATCCTATGAAGCCCAGCTTGACTACTCCGGGCATATATCCATCGTCCTCCAGTATTCAGCGGCTAGCTCTACATATGACCATGAATGTGTGAGCAAGCCGATATAAAAGAGATGCCGTCACGACTGCAGACCAATTCAAAGAGGTTCTGTACCAAAAAGTTATAGGATCGATGCCGAGAATAGGGAAAGAGGTGGCAAGTCGTGTTCGTAGGGTTTCTTACTTATCCCCTAGCTGGCTGGAAACTTAAAGACTTGACCAGCTGGGCGGCATCTAACGGTTTCAAGGGCCTAGAAATTGCTGTGTCGCCGACGCTGAAACAAGTGGACGTCGACCGTGTCCTAAGCGGAGGCGCGGGAGAAGTCAAGCATGCCTTTGCCGGCAAAAATCTCGAGATCACAAGCTTAGCCTTCTACAGCTATAGGATACTTGAGAACAGAGAAGACCAGAAGTTCTTGGAGAGGGTCATAGAAGCCGCGTCCGTTTTGGATGTTAGGGTCATCTGCACCTTGGCTGGCGGACCTGTTCCAGGAAAGAGCAAGAAGCAGACTCTGGAAGTAGATTTCCCCAAAGTCTTCGAACCTTTGATCGATAAAGCTAGGGAGCAAGGTTTGCGAATCGCCTTGGAGAACTGGTTCGCCACGAACCTTCAAGGCATAGACCATTTCCAGACGGCTCTCAAGATGATTCCAGACAAGACTCTGGGTCTGAACTTCGACCCTTCTCACCTACTCTGGCAAGGGATCGACTACATCGAGGCTGTCCAAAGGTTCGGAGAAAGGATACATCATACACATGCCAAAGACACAGAAATCCTGCAGTTTCGACTCAGAGAAGTGGGCGTCTTGGGAGAGGGTTGGTGGAGATACAGAATACCCGGCTGGGGGTCCGTTAACTGGAGCGCCTATCTTACAGCGCTGAAAGAGGCGAAGTACGATCACGTCCTCAGCATCGAGCATGAAGACCCCTTCTTCGGACCAGAAGATGGTCTGCTGCGCGGAAAACGATATCTTGAGAATTTCCTTTGACTTGACAAGTAGAAGACCGTTGAAGGAAAGTCGACGTCTGCCGACTGACCGGCCTAGAGTTTCTTCAACTTCTTTCTGGCGCTCGCAATGAGGTCCGTGAGGAGACTGAACGCCCTCGCAGCGTCCTCCATGCGGACCACAATAACTGTCTCGGTGTGGCAGCTGATTGTCTCTTCTATGTTTATCTGCGCTCTTGCGATCGGGTTATAGAACGATGCGATGCATCCCGGAGTGCTAACGATCCCTTTCGGGCTCTGCACAATTATCTCGGTGAGGTTCTGTTTCTCGTCTAAGACATCCTCTTCTCTGAAGACTGAGCGGACTTCACCGAAAATTCTTTCATCTGTTATCAGGGTCAAAGTAGTCGCGCCCTCCAATACCTGGAAAAGAGCTTCGGGGAAGTCTGCTGAGACAAGCCTTGCTTTCTCAAGACTTCTCCTAGTCTTCTCCAGAGATATCTTGGCTACGTTTGTTCTGAGGTTTATGACGCTTTCCGCTATGATGCTTTGATGCTCCGTTGTCGGTACGTAGATCGCTCTTGCCCTTTTAACCGCTGTTATCATTCCTTCGAGGGTTACACCTTTTCCTAGAGACTCCTCAACCTTCGGCTTGAGCAGACGGGCTATGCCGCTGAAGTTTCCATAGCCCCTTTCTAGAGCGTTTTGGAGCGAAGGGTCATCCTGTATCAGGGACTGCACGGTTTTTGACAAGGAGGCTTCGACCATTTTCGGTCATTTCCATCGATTTATGACACACATTGACCAAAAAACATATATAAGAATTGCGGATTCTCTCCAAGTCTAGGAGACAGAAAGCTTGCGGAACAAGATCGTCTTGGCGTATTCAGGCGGCTTGGATACATCAGTTCTCCTCAAATGGCTTCAGCAAAAGTACGACTCCGAAGTAGTGACAGTCACGCTCGATCT
>CAYRBK010000025.1:4401-20675 GCA_964422605.1 uncultured Candidatus Bathyarchaeia archaeon
AGAGAGTGGAAGATGACCCGCGACGCCGAGATTGAGTTCGCGAAAGCAAATGGGATACCGATCCCTGTTGACACCAATAGACCGTACAGCGTAGACCAAAACTTGTGGGGGCGATCAATCGAATGCGGAGTTCTGGAGTGCCCTGATAAGGAGCCGCCTGAGGACATTTACGAATGGACAGTCCAGCCGGAGAAGGCGCCAGATGAACCCGAGTATCTTACGCTGGAGTTCGAAGAAGGAGCTCCTAAGGCGGTGAACGGAGAGTCCATGGGTCCTGTTGCGCTGGTCAGAGCAGTCAACGAGATTGCGGGCAGACATGGGGTTGGACGCATCGATCACATTGAGGACCGTTTGGTAGGCATCAAGTCTCGCGAGGTCTACGAATGCCCAGCGGCCACAGTCATCATCGAGGCGCATAGGGATCTTGAAAAACTCGTCTTGACAAGGCATGAGCTTCTCTTCAAACAGGAGGTGGACGCCTTGTGGGCTTACCTCACATATACTGGGCTCTGGATGGATCCTCTCAAGGAGGACCTCGACGCGTTCGTGCAGAAGACTCAGGAAAGGGTCTCTGGCGAGGTCAAGGTCAAACTGTATAAGGGCGGTCTGCAGATAGTCGGGCGTTCATCTCCCTTCTCACTCTACGATAAGGATTTGGCAACATACAACATTGAAACAACTTTTGACCAAGGATGTTCCGCCGGCTTCATTGAACTGTGGGGCTTGCCAACAAGAGTGGCCAGCGCACTCAAGAAGAAGACGAAGGCGGGGCAGGATGTCTGAACTCCTGAGAAAGGGTAGACTGTCACGTGCAAGAAAGGACGTTGTCGAGTTCACGTCCTCGATCAAGGCTGATAAGAAGATACTGCGACACGTGGTCAGCATCAACAAAGCCCACGTCGTAATGCTTGTCGAACAGGGAATCATCAATCAAAATGATGGGAGCAAGATTCTGGGCGCCTTGGCGAAGCTAGACAAAGGGATCGAGCCCAGCCCTGACGCAGAAGATGCGCACATGGCTGTGGAAGAGCAAGTGTTCAAAGATGTCGGCGAAGATGTTGGCGGAAACTTGAATTTGGCGAAAAGCCGGAACGACCAAGTCGCCACAGCCATAAGGATGAGCCTAAGAGAAGAGATCATCGGCTTAGTGGAGGCTGTGCAAAAGATTCAAGGAGCCCTGATGCAGAAGTCAAGGGAGCACCTAGACACGATTATTCCTGGTTATACACACCTTCAGCCAGCCCAGCCTGTGACGTTCGCTCATTACCTGATTGCTCAGCTTGACGCGCTAGAAAGGGACTTGGAAAGGCTGCAAGAGGCATACCGCAGGGTCGACCTGTGCCCGATGGGAGCAGGAGCTCTGGCAACCACCAGTTTTCCAATAGGTCGGGAGCGGGTGGCTGATCTGCTCGGCTTCGACGGAATCCTTGAGAATTCATTGGACGCGGTGACGGCGAGGGACTTCGTGCTTGAAATCCTTGCTACGCTTTCGATAGCCGCTGTGGACATAACTCGTTTCGTCGAAGATTTGATCCTCTGGAGCACAGCCGAGTTTGGATTGATTGAGCTTCCAGACGAGTTCGCGTTCACCAGCAGCATAATGCCTCAGAAGAAGAACCCAGACGTTCTCGAGGTCATTCGGGCTAGAATGAGCCTCATTCTCGGAGATTTCATAGCCTCTGCTGCGACGTTGAAGGGTTTACCTTCGGCATACAACCTAGACTACCAAGAGATCACGCCTAGACTATGGAGTGCGGTCGACAGCGCAAAGGAATGCTTGGAAATTCTCGCCAAGGTTGTACCGAACTTGAAGGTCAATCCTATTCCCCCTGATAAGGCTGCCTTGAGCTTCTTGACATCAAGTGAATTCGCCAACATGCTCGTCAGAAATCACAAGGTTCCCTTCAGAACCGCTCATAGGATTACGGGGGCACTTACTCGGGTCCTGATTGAGGAGGGAAAATCGTTGAGGGATGCTGCTCCCGAGCTTCTGGCAGAAGTATCCCAGAGAACCGTGGGGTTTCCTCTGAAGGTGAAGATGAGAGAGATCGATGATGTCGTCGAACCCTCAGATTTCGTTGAGTCACACAAAGCCAGAGGTGGACCGTCCAAAGTAGAGGTCAAGAGAATGCTCAAAGCGAGAAGAAGACTACTTGCCCTTTCTGAGGAATGGCTGTCAAACAAAAGGACCAAGCTCGAAGAAGCCGAGGGAACTTTGAACTGCCAAGTGAAAGCGTTCACAGACATGAGCAAAGAGGATTTGCCAAACCGTAATGTTTAAATCTGGCTCGTTTAATTGCTTGGGGAAGGGTCGATTGGAAGCCGAGACAAGCCCTCAGGAAGCCCGAAAAGCTGTTCTTGTTCTTGAGGACGGTACCTTCTTTATCGGAAACGGCTTCGGGGCGCAGCGCAAGGTTTCTGGCGAAGTTGTCTTTTCAACGTCGATGGTTGGTTATCCCGAGGCCCTGACTGACCCATCATACCAAGGCCAGATATTGACTTTGACTTACCCGCTCGTTGGCAACTACGGGGTTCCAGCTTACGACGACTACATGTTCGGGGTTCCATTGTGTTTTGAGTCCGTTGGGATAAAGCCTACGGGCCTAATCGTACATGAGCTCTGTCACAAACCCTACCATTGGGCGTCCAAGAGAACACTGAACAAATGGCTAAGAAGTGAGGGAGTCCCAGGCATCTACGGCATAGACACTAGAAGGCTAACCAAGAAGCTAAGAGAAAAAGGCGTCATGTTAGGCATACTTGAGGTTTGCAGAAAGGGAAGGGAGCCAGACCTTGAAGAGCTGCAAGAAGAGGTCAGGAATGTTCCCGACCCGAATATACGGGATTTGGTAAGCGAGGTTTCGGTAAAGGAGCCCATGAGCTACAGCCTAGGAGGAAATAAGAAAGTGGTTCTGATAGACTGCGGCACGAAGGCCGCTATCCTGCGGAATCTGTTCAAGCGCGGGGTTGACGTAGTTCGCGCGCCATACGATTTCTCAAGCAAGGGGATCCTTGAATTCAGACCTGACGGAGTGATAATAAGCAACGGTCCCGGCGATCCGAAGAGATGCGAAAAAACCGTCGAGGCCGTCCGAGAGTTGTTTGATGAAGGAATCGCTCTGATGGGGATATGTCTCGGGAACCAGATCCTTTCTTTGGCTCTCGGAGGCGATACGTATAAGCTGAAGTACGGTCATCGGTCGCAGAACCAGCCCGCCTTCGACCTTGAAACAGGCCGATGCTACATAACGACTCAAAATCACGGATTCGCTGTCAAGGCAGAGTCCTTGGAAGGCACCGGCTTGAGAGTCTGGTTCATCAACGCTAACGACAAGACGGTTGAGGGGGTTCGACACGAGAACGGGAAGGCCTTCGCTGTACAATGGCACCCAGAGGCTTCTCCAGGGCCGTACGACACGGAGTTTATTTTCGATTCCTTCCTGAAAAGCCTGGGGTGAGATGTCATGCCCAAGTTTGAGTGGGTGCGAAAGGTCGTGATCCTGGGGAGCGGTCCTATAAAGATTGGTGAGGCCGCTGAGTTCGACTATTCCGGCAGCCAGTGTCTGAAGGCTTTGAGGGAAGAAGGCATCGAAACAGTTCTTGTTAACCCGAACATTGCGACGATACAGACCGACCCCCGATTGGCTGGAAAGGTCTACCTCCTGCCTGTCACGCCGGAGTACGTTGAGAAGATCATTGGAAGCGAGAAACCTGACGGCATTCTCCTGGGTTTTGGCGGGCAGACGGCTCTGAACTGCGGCGTCCAACTTGCGAAGAAAGGTATTCTCGAGAAATACGACGTCAAGGTCTTAGGGACTCCGATAAGGGCCATTGAGGACACCGAGGACAGAGAGCTTTTCAGACAGGCAATGATGAGAACAGACATCCCAATACCCAAGAGCAAATCGGCAACTTCGGTCCAAGAAGCAGCTGAGATAGCCACAGAACTTGGCTACCCCGTCATCATGAGAGTTGCCTATACTCTTGGGGGAAAGGGCTCAGGCGTTGCTCATAATAGACGGGAACTGGAGGAGATCGTTAGGCGCGCCCTTGCTCAAAGTATGATCACCCAAGTCCTCGTTGAGGAGTACATTGGCAAGTGGAAAGAAATCGAGTACGAGGTGATGAGGGACTACGAGGACAACTGCCTAACCGTCTGCAACATGGAAAACTTTGACCCAATGGGCGTACACACAGGCGATTCAATTGTCGTAGCGCCATCGCAGACATTGACAAACCGTGAATACCACTTGATTCGGTCAGCCTCGATCAAGGTCATCAGAAGCCTCGGCATAGTGGGCGAATGCAACATACAATGGGCACTGCATCCCAGGTCGGAGGATTTCCGGGCGATTGAGGTTAACGCTAGGATGTCGAGGAGCTCTGCTCTTGCCAGCAAGGCAACTGGGTACCCACTCGCCTACATTGCAGCGAAATTGGCCATCGGCTACCTTCTGCCCGAACTCTTGAACAAGGTCACCGGCGTCACTACAGCCTGTTTTGAACCTTCTCTTGACTATCTCGTGGTGAAGATTCCACGGTGGGACCTCAGAAAGTTCCGAAATGTTGACCCGCATCTAGGCCCCCAGATGAAGTCCGTCGGCGAGGTTATGGCTATTGGAAGAAACTTTGAGGAGGCGCTTCAGAAAGCTGTGAGGATGCTTGACATTGGGAAGGTGGGCGTCGTCGGCAACGGGGATGAAGAGATCGCTGAACCAGTCGAGTCCATCCTTGACAACTTGAGTAACCCGACAGACGAGAGGCTGGTCAAGCTCGTCAAGGCTCTGAAGACGGGAATTCCAATGGGGAAGATCTACCGCCTAAGCGGAATCGACCCATGGTTCCTGCACAAAATCCAGAACATAATTGACACGGAGAAGCAGCTGAAAAGGCTAGACCTGAGTGGCGAGAACGCCGCGGGCGTGATAGAAAAGGCTAAACGTCTCGGCTTCGCGGACAGTCAGATCGCCAGATACCTCAAGACAGACGAGCTGGAGATTAGAAGGTTCAGAAAGTCGAAGCGGATAAACCCAGTTGTGAAGCAGATTGATACACTGGCAGCCGAATGGCCAGCCAAGACTAACTACCTTTACCTGACCTATCATGGCGACGAAGACGACATAAGCTTCGATCGTGACAAAAGGAAGGTCATAGTTCTTGGCGCCGGCGTCTTCAGAATCGGCTCAAGCGTAGAGTTCGACTGGAGCGGTGTCAACACAATCTGGGCTCTAAAGAGACGCGGGATAGACCAGGCGATCATGATCAACTATAACCCTGAAACAGTCTCAACAGACTATGACGTTTCGGACAAGCTCTATTTTGAGGAACTGACTCTTGAGAGGATACTTGACATCTACGAGAAAGAGCTACCCATGGGTCTGATCGGAAGTGTCGGCGGCCAGATTCCGAACAACCTAGCCATGAAACTGGCTAAAGCTGGCGTGAATCTTCTAGGCACGTCAAGCAGAAGCATAGACGCGGCTGAGGACAGATCGAAGTTCAGCGCGCTTCTCGACCGCTTGGGGATTCAGCAACCCACATGGAGCAAGCTGACCACAATCGAAGATGCTGATATGTTTGCAGAGTCGATCGGGTATCCGGTGCTGATCCGCCCAAGCTACGTTCTCTCAGGCTACGCAATGAGGATTGCACAAGGCCGAAGGGAGCTTAGAGATTACTTGGAGCTGGCGGCCAGCGTCTCTCCAGAGCATCCTGTGGTGATCTCCAAGTTTGTCGAGGGCGCCAAGGAGGTTGAGGTTGACGGCGTTTCGGATGGCGAAGAGACTCTGATCGGCGCGGTCATCGAGCATATCGAACAGGCTGGCGTTCACAGCGGCGACGCGGTTATGAGCATTCCCCCGCAAACCCTAAGCAGCAGCATCATAAAGAAGATTGAAGAGTATTCGCGGGCGATCGCAAGGGCTCTGGAGATAAGGGGACCCTTCAACATCCAGTATCTCGTGAAGAACGACGTGGTTTCGGTGATCGAATGCAACCTTAGGGCTTCAAGGTCGCTCCCCTACGTGAGCAAGACCAGAGGCATCAACCTCATCGAGGTTTCCACAGCTATAATACTCGGCGAGACACTTAGGAACCTAGGCCTAACCGAGCTTCCGCCGGTACCGCATGTTGGCGTCAAGGTTCCCCAGTTCAGCTTCATGCGCCTGACTGGGGCAGACCCGGTTCTGGGTGTCGAAATGCTGAGCACAGGCGAAGCCGCTTGCATAGGCGAGAACCTTGCAGACGCACTTCTGAAGGCGTTGCAGTCGGTTGAGTTTGAGATTCCGGAGAATGGCAGCTCTGTTCTGATCACGGTGGGCGGCGAGAAGATGAAGAGGAAGGTCGTCCCCTTGGCTAAGAGCCTGCGAGCCCTGGGCTACGAGATATACGCGACTGAACACACTGCAGACGCCTTGAGGAAGGCTGGGGTGAACCCCATCACTGTCCTGCACAAGGTTAAGGAGGCGGAGAAGAAGCCGAATATTCTTGACTACCTCCTCCAGAGGAAGGTCGACCTTGTGATCAATATTCCAGCCACGAACTCTGACGGAGAGAAGGCTGACATTCTTGATGACGAATATACGATTCGAAGGTTGGCGGTTGAGTTCAACATCCCCGTCGTGACAACATTGGAGCTGGCTTCAGCTCTAGTCAAGGTGCTTAACTACCGATCCGTCAGCGAAGTCATGATCCGCTCCCTCAACGAGTATATGAATGGCTTGCCCCTCAAGTACTGGTAAGGGCGTACTGTTGAGCGTCTGAAGACTTTAGAGCTTTATCTGACTCATCACTTCATCTGCGTTCCTGAAGACCATTGAGGCAATTCCCTTCAATAACTCCCCAAGTCTGACTTGCCTGCCATCTTCCAGCTCGATGAGTCTCCATCCAACCTTTCTAGTCAGCATGCCTTTGGTTACGGGATACCTCGTCCTGCCGATGACTTCTTTCACTGAATCCAAACCTCTTGCCTGCGACAATGGTGGGAAAGTCATTTTCCCAATGAAGGTTCGGAAGCGTCTTGCGTCTTCGTACATGGACAAGTTGTTGAAGAGCACGTATGTATTCCTATTGGGGGTGTCATAGGGTTTTACCACGTCGTGGAGCTTCCTAAGCTCCTCGTTCGTGTACTGATAGTAGTACATTCGCTCTCCAAGTCCGTGAAGCCTGAAATATGCCGCTTTCCCCACGTACGCTGGCATGGCTCTAAACGGGTCAGTAACATGTGGGACATTCAGCTTCTCAAGAAACTCTGCAAGCCGGATCGAAGTATTGGTTTCTTCCCAAAGGGGCCCACGAGTCTCCCAGACCAAAGTTAGGTCATCCCGGTCAACGTCTCGGAAAAACCTTTCAGCTTCGCCTAGGCTGTCAGGCTTGAAGGATGCTGCGGTCTGAACCAGCAGTACTTGGGCGTTTAGTGTTCTGCAGATTTCCTTCATCCTCTCATAGGCTTCGCGTGCAAGTTCAAGTTTCAGCTTGTACCTATGGCTTAGGTCTTGGTGAGCCTTAACTGTGAACTCGAAGCCTTCAGGTGCTTCGTTCCTCCATCTCTTGACAGTCTGGAGCCTAGGATACCTGTAGAAGGTTCTGTTGAGTTCAACTAGGCTGAAAGCCTCATGATATTTCCTGGCGGAGACTGGGTATCCACAACAGCCAACCTTGATCATCTTGTCTTCCCAAGGGCCTATCGTTCCACGGATACGACACTCTGGCTGTCCCGTTTCTCAAGGCGTATGACATGGTCGGCTTTCTCGGCGAAAGCTTCGCTGTGGGTGACAGTTATCAACTGCTCAATGGTCTTGAGGCGCGAGAGCGACTCGGCTAGACGGTCGATTGAACCATCCTCCCTTCCTAGGCTCTCGGTCGGTTCATCTAGGATAAGCATTCGAAGTCCATGACCGACTCTCCACTGCATTATCAGCTGTCCAACACCGAGACGGTAGGCGAAGGCGAGTAGAGTCCTCTCACCCCCCGAAAGGTTCGAGCTGCTCCTCTCATGTCCACCTTCTCCTTCCACGATGGGGGTGTAGTTCTCATCGATTTTCACAGATATCATCGCACCTTCAGCGCCCGTAAGTTCGTCCAAGACCTGCTGGACAACCCTTTCAAGATAGCGTATGAACTCGCCTCTTAGCTTCGGTCGGATACTCTGGTAAGCTTGACGAATCTCTTGGGCTAGTTCGAGTATCTTCTTGACCCTTTCCAGCCTCGCCGCCTTTCCCTGTGCGTTGTCCAAGCGATCCTTCATGGTTTCAAGCCGTTTGAGAACTTCAGCCCTCTGGAGCTCTAGGCTTCGTACGCTGGATTCCAGACCTGAGTGCAGATGTAGAGCCTCTTTCCACAGATTCTGTGCTGCTTCAAGTTCAGTTACGTCGAACGCCTTTATGCTCGAACGCAGATTTGCGAGTTGGCTCTGAAGAGTCTCTTCTTCTCTTCTTTTCTCTTCCATCTGTCGCTGAGTCGAGGCAAGAAGGCTTCCTTCAACCTCCCTTTGCCTGGCCACTTCTTCGAGCCGCGTACTGATTGTCCGGAGACTCGACACGACCGAGCTCACCACGTTTCGCATTCTTTCAAGCCCTTCCGTGGTCCCCTCAAGATCCTTGAGCTGCCGCTGCGACTCGGCTGCCTCCTCATAGAGCCGGGTCATCAACCGGTCTTTGTACTCTGCGCTCAAGACTTGGAGGCAAAGCGGGCAGGTGTTCTCCTTCACAAGGTTGGATACACGTTGGGTGGACCGTTTGATCTCGTTTCTTAAGCTTTCCTCCTCTCCGAGGTTGCTTGACATTTGAACCTGCAAAGTGTCCAGATGTTGCTGCAGCTGCTCAAGGGTGAGACTGGAAGGCATTCCTGCGTCTCGAAGGCTGGTTCTGTAGGAATCTTCCTGAGTCTGCAATGAGATCAGACGGTTTTCAAGTTCTTCGATCCTAGCATTCCTGCTTTCCATCTCTTCTGCAAGCCTGCGAGCGGATTCTCTAGCGGCTGCTATTTTGGCTTGGAGCTCAGACTCCCCTCTTTGCAGTTCCTCGTTCTTTCGGCGTACGTTCTCGAGCTCATCCAGTTGGGTCGTGGCCGATTCAAGCCTCTCTTTTGCCACTCGAAGCTGAGCTTCGGCTTCACCGATTTCGGAAACCTTTGCTGAGAGGTCTTGGACCGCTTCATCGTATCCTGCTTTTAGCTCTTGGATTCCCACGACGTCCGGGTCACGTTCAAGGGAGCTCCGCTCACTCTCAAACCACCTCAATATCGGTCGAAGGTTCGTCCAGGAAGTCTCGTAGTCCGCTAGCCCGAAGAGCTGATCGAGCCGTCTCTGCCTCTCGCTGGGCGGCATGTTCAGAACATCTTTCAGATGTTCCTGCTGCACCCAAACTATCTCGCGGAATATTTCTCTGTCAATACCTGTGACGGACCTCAGCTGTTCAGCAACCGCGTCACTCTTCATCTCGGCTACGAGTTTTTCCCCTTCGTAGAGCTTGAGATGCTCCATGTCTTGGCTTATGCGGTCGTTCTGTCTCTTCAGAACCCGCTGGATTGTATACTCCTTGCCATCCTGGGCAAACTTGAGGACAACTCTTGCCATGTCCGCCCCCTCGCTAAGCAGATAGTCGTAGCTTCGCCCAACGGGCTCGCCAAACAAAGCGAAGTCGACAGCGTAGAGAATACTGGATTTCCCTGTTCCCAGCCCGCCGACGAGACAGCTGAAGCCATCTTGGAAGTCTACGAAGCTTTTAGCATGAGACCTGATGTTCTCGAGCCTTATGCTCCTAATCTTCATTGTAAGCCTCCTCCAAAAGCACCCTTGTCCTTTCTTCGTCTCCTTTCACGAGGAGTTGGATCAGATCCAGAGCCAAGTGGGCGTTTCTTTGAGCTTCCTCCGCCCTGTAGCGTTGAGAGAAGTATTGGAGGAAGTATTCGAAGGACTTGGACCTAAGATCCTTCAACTCGCCTTCGAAGATCGACCGAATCGTCTCCTCAGGAATTCCCATCTCCCTCAGCATCACTAGGGGGCGCACGATAAGCGCCTGTTCGGCGGCGTCTCTTATCTTAGCTAGGTCAATTTCTCTTCGCGTCGATTCCACGGGAAGTGTTCCCTTAAGGACGGGCACGATGACGACGCCAGGTTCGTCTGCTTCCTTAACCATTTCAGCCGCCAGTTCTGCGATCTTCTGAGGAGCGAGCCCAGTATAGTCTTTTTCCAAGATTCTGAAAGGTCGCGGAGTCTCCAGCTTTATGCGGTTGATCTCGGTGTCGCCTGTCTGGGTCACCTCGATGTGGTAGAATCCTTTATCGGTTTCGGCGTCTTCATAGCTCACAGTTTCCGTCGAGCCACTGTAGACGAGCATCGCATTTTTGAAGGGAAACTGCCAGGGAGTATGAAGGTGCCCTCCGGCGTAATAGTTGAAGCCATCCGGAACGTAATCGGGCGAAGCTTCAGCGTAGGCTCCGGGACGCCCTTTCATTATCTCGGGAATATCAAGGGCCATGTGGAAGACGAAGATGTTGAACACCTCTGGCCGCGGCTTAGGTTTCTTTATCTCATAAAAGGCTGGCAGCTGCCTTTCCGTTCTTTCCCTCGTTCTGAAGTTCGGAATCCCGTAGACGTAACAGTCCGCGTTTTCCAAGCAAGCCTCTTCGTGTCTCGGCAAGTAATAGATGAGACCGGCGGTGTCCAAAGGATTCAGGATGGTACCTGTGATCACATTTGGCGCAGCGTCATGCGACCCTTCTACGGCGAGAACCTGTATGCCAGCTTCCTTGAGCCTCCTGAAACTTCCGATCGCCTTCTCCAGAGTTGCGTTCGAAGGGCGGGCGTGATGGAAGAGGTCTCCAGCAATAACCATGAAGTCAGGCTTCAGCTCAACCGTCTTCTCTACAACCTCGTGGAAAGCCCTGTCAAAATCCTCACGCCGCGCCGCCAGATTGTACTGCTCATAGCCCAGGTGAAGGTCAGCAACATGAACAAAACTGAAAGGCTTCAATCAAACTGTCACTCCTTTCTGATCTTTCGATTGTTGCGACTCCCATAGTAGCTTTCACAGAAGGCAGATATCTCTATTGCGTACAATCGGCTTCCGCAACGTGATCTCGGCAAACGTTAGGCAATCGATCTAGACTGGGGGTTCAGGTGGAGGCTCCCACGGGAAATCCTTGTCCAACGGGTGAATGGGCCGTCTGACATTCTTGTAGCCCAGCCGACTTAACTGGAGATCTGTGAATCCCGGCGAAAGCGCCATCAAGCGCAAGGCTGCGACTCTTCTGAGCTCAGGGAATAGGTATCCCTGCTTGACGACGACGATACTGCGGCTTAGCGGGTCTATTCCGAAGGATTTGAAGCTGTCCAGAGTGGTGAAAGCCTCCCAGCGCGTTGTTAAGACTATGTCTATGCCGCCAGTTCTAACGACTGCTCCAGCATCCGATGCGTGAGTGACCTCACCTCTGACTTCAAGAGGTTGTCCGTTGACCCTATCGAGTTTCCCCCCGATCTCAACCTTAACCCTATGTCCGATCCCTTCCTGTCTGCATAGGGACGCTGTGGCGGGATCCAGTATTCCAGCTACCACGGCGTCCTCGGCGTCTGAGCTGATTAGGTGTTGAGCAAAGAGAGGAATGTCTCCGGCGGCGCCGCCGGTGATGTTGTCTCCAGAATCGGATATGAAGACTGGTTTGTTCGGGCAAGACTCTGCATTCTCTATTGTTTCGTCAATGGAACCCGAGGGCGCATCCAGGCGGAACTCAGCCCTTAGCTTCCAGAATTCCTTGGCAAGGTGACAAGTTCTCTTGTAGGCTACATCTAAACATTCCTTCTCCCTCGCGACGACTAAGACACTGGCTCCTGCGTTCGAAGTGTCTGCCCAAGCCATGCCGATCAAGAGGGAGGAATCGAGCACGCAAGTAGATTCATCGACCTCTTCAAGTCTGCGGTATAGGCTGAGAGCAGGCTCAAGAGTTGTGACAGCCATCTCTCCCGGCAAGAGTAAGGGTGGCCTTACAGTAACCGAAACGGGCCTAGTTCTAGTACTGATACATTTCACTAAGAGCGAAGCTGCTCTGACCTTTGTCTCTATGACATCAATGTGCGGTGCGGTCCGGTAGGCTGTCAATATGTCGGCATACCTCGTGAGTTCAGACGCGATGTTGCCGTGAAGGTCTAGGCTTGCAGAGATTAGGACCTCGTCGCCAACTGCTTCCCGAATGCTCTTGGCTAGATCGGCTTCACCGCTACCGATGCCATCCACCTCCATCGCTCCGTGAAGGAAAAGGCATATCCCATCAAGTCTGTCGGAAGCCTTAATCCGCCTCAAGAGATCATCTTTCAGGTGGTTGTAAGCATCCTTCTTAATGAGTCCGGATGGGGGTGCAGCAGCGTAGATCAGAGGCTTGACCTCAATGCCACTTCTTAGCAAACTCCTCACAGCATCGTCTCTGAGCAGGTCTTCATCTTTGTGGATCTCAAAAGCCTCGAGCTCCGTAGGCAAAGCGTTGAAAGTGTTCGTTTCATGAGCGATTCCGCCAACAGCGATGCGCAACGTTCCACCGTCCCACACGACTCTAGTCCATATGCCTTAGGTATTGCCAACCCGCATCATAAATAGCTAAGGTGAAACGGGGTGCTTGATCGGAACAATAATGGGATACCAGTCTGGTGCCAGAGAAGGCAGAAGTGAAGAAAGCATTCTTGAACGAATGGATTGGGAGTCAATTAATTTCATGAGGCTTAGGAGAAAATGAAAGATGAGAATAGATAGAATGAATCCGTTAGAAAATTGGTCATCCCAATTCAAAGAAGGAAGCAGAGCAAATTATCGAAGTGCTACCCGATTCTTTTTGGATTGGGCTAAGACAAACTGGATTTTGGAAGACCAGTCTCATTTTATCTTGTATCCCTCTGGGAGGAATGTTAAGTTTTATTAATCCCGTTATCAATAATGTTTCTGTCGCTAAAGTGGAGCGGGAGGTGAAAATAAGATTTGATTTTCGTAAATCTGGGGAAATTCAGGAAGAAACCAAGCAAGGAAGAGGCTGGTGACACCGCCAAAATTGTGGAAGAGTTCAGGAAGAAGGGAATAAAGGTTCTGAACTGGTACTGGACACTAGGGCGTTACGATACAGTCTTTATATTTGAAGCGGCAAGTGAAAAAGAAGCGTTGAAAATGTCTATTGATATTGCCGAGTGGGTAGCCACAGAAACCCTCGTGGCCATACCAAGGGAAGAGGCAATAAAACTCCTGTAAAGCAATCGAAATGGTGAACTCTCTATATTGATGCGTCATCATCCCTTTTTTCAATAAGCTCTATAACATAATTCCATCGGTTTTAGATAAGGCTCATGCTTAATTCATATTGAGCCAAGTAAGAGATTTACGGATTGGGAACCCAAACGTTCTTGAATTGTTGCCGCCGGGCGGGTTAATGCTTTTATAGGTGCACATTTCCCATACTGATTGGTGGTCCCGTTGAAGATAGCATTATGCGGCTATCTGGGCTCAGGGTGCACAGAGGTTTCTGAGATTCTTGCCGCCAGATTCGCGCTGGAGAGTTATAACACAAGCAGCATCATCGGATCACTGAGGGATTTTGGCTCTCTCAGCGCATCTGGAGAGATCGACTTCGACATGGTTGTCGGTAACAGGCTTGATGGGATCCTGAAAAGAGACAATATAGTGGTCGAAGGAAGGTCAGCTTTCATGTTGCTGGACAGGGAGGACATGGTGAAAGTCTTTCTAGATGCGCCTTTTGAGGAGAGAGTTGCACACGTTGCGCAGAGAAGGGGCATACCCGCCGAAAAGGCACGAGATGACGTAAAGCGAAGTGACGAGGACAGAAACCAACTCATGCAGAGATTTCTGGGAAAGAATGCTCTAGATGTGACCAACTACGATCTCTCGATAAAGACCAGCGGAAAGACCTATTCGAAGGTAGCCGAAGCCGTCGCGTATGTGATAGAATCTGCCCTATAGCAATCGGCAAAGCGTGCACTCGATCAAACGTTATCCATCTTCAGTTTCGCCCTGATTCTTTCCTCGAGGGCTGGGTTGACCTCTATTCCTATGCATCTCCTCTTCCTGAGCAAGCAGACCTTCATCGTGGTGCCTGATCCCAAGACAGGGTCTACTACCAGATCGCCTTCGTTCGAGGATGTGCATACGCACCTTTCAACGAGAGTCTCTGGAAGTTCGTTGCCTGCTGTCCGCGCTTTGCGGTGGTAGGGTCTTTTGATGAACCAGACATCCTCGGCGTAATGAGCCGGTTTGTTGAAGGTGTAGTTTTCTTCGTCTTTGACGAGAAGTAGAAGGTGATAGTGAGATGTTGTGAACCGTTTCCTTGTGAAGACCCCGAACTGATACTTCCAGATGCAGTGGTTGAGGACATGAAAGCGGGAACTCTCCACAGCATCCAGAACCACGTTCAGGTTGTTCCAGCCAGAGAGCAACCACATGCTTCCCGAGTCCTCAAGTGCGTCGTAAGACCAGTCGAGGAGATTCCCAACAAAGCCGGGATATTCCTCCCCCGAGACCTCTACATAGGACAGAGCGTCAGGCGTTCTGTGATAGGTCTGGAGGTTGCCCCTGAAGCCAATGCCGAAGGGCGGGTCCGCAAAAATCAGATCAGCTTTTTCACTCAAAGTGACGTTCCGGAAATCGTTGAAGATGACCCTATGGTCTGCATCAATCTGGATCTCACGGCTCAACAAGGGTCACCAAACTGCACAAAGGCAAGTACACAGGTCGATCCCTATGATCATCTTTCTCTGCAGGAATCTAGCATCAGCCCAATGCATGGTTAGACGTAACACAACTGAGAGTATAAAGCCTTTTGAGCACGTAAAGCGTCTGTCTAGAGACCAAGAAGTTTCTCGATCTCAGCGATCTCAGAAGATGCGGGCTGCCTCGGGAAGTTGTAGATCGGTCCTCCTGGCCTCTCATTGTAATAGGGTCTGTTGCAGCCTGGACATCCGGATGTTCTGAAGGGTTCTCCGGTTCTCAAAATGGTCCGGAGCTCCTCTTTGGGGAGGCCGAAGTGGGTAAGACTGCCCTCTTTGAACCTCATGTCTTCATAACGCCTTATGTCATGCGCTATCAGGTGGCGTGCGAGCTGAAGTCTCCTGTAGTAGCCTACAGGCGGCTGGGAACAGTTCGCCATGACGGTACCTGCGATCGGTGTAAAGGCGAAGACCGCGGGATAGACCCCAAGGTCGACGCATCTCTGAATAGTCGCGACGAAGTCTTCCTCCTTCTCCCCTAGGCCAGCTATCAGATGGGTGGTAACGTGGTTTCCGCCAAAGATCCCCACAGCTTCTTTCAGGGCTTCGAGATGCCCCTCCCAAGTGTAAGGTCCGCCTGTCGAAGCTCCCTTCACCTCATCGAAGAGCTCCCCTGTCACAGCGTCTAGGGCAATGCTTACCCTCTCGACGCCTGCCTGAACCAGCCTATGCATGTCTCCACGTTCAAGAGGCTGGCAAGAAACGGATATGGGAATCCGCGACAAAGTGCGAATCCGCTCTGCAAGACGGATAACGTCGTCCTGCACCCTTGGATAGTTCAAGGCTTGAATGCAGACCCTTCTCACCCTCGCCTGCTCGAAGGCTTGGGCTACCCTAGGAAGAACGTGCCGGGTTGGGAAAGCGGGCCAGACGACTCTGGAAAGAAGGTCTGCTCTTGCCTCGCTTCTTGCCGATTGGGGACAGAATGCGCAGCTTGCAGAGCATCTTCCTCTCTTGTATGTGAGCATGTACACGGTGGTCGGCTCAGCGTCAAGCCTCCCCTCAGTTAGGCCTAAGACGATTGCCGAGCCGATGGAGACTCTGACCTTTCTAGGCAAGCCTGCTTCCTGCACGTGATAGACCTCTGCTTCTGGGGGCTAGATCTTATCACACCTTTCCTATTGGGCATTTGCGAGCCTAATAAAACTTGAGGTCTGGCTACTCCGGCGAGAAACGCACGGACCGATTCCCACATCATGGTATCCTTGAAAAGACTTTATCTGTCAAGTCCTTTCTGCGCAACTATTATAGGAGTGCGGAGCATACACTAACCGAAGAATCTTCGGGCGGTGGGCACAAGTTTGCTTGACAAACTGGAGGTTGTTAAGGATTACGATCTACGCGCTAACCTCTCAGTCGCTGAACTCATCGAGCAGATGAGGGGCGCTTGGGGGTTCACGGCGGAGAAAATAGCCGCCGGTGTGGACATTCTGAAGAGCATGGTCTCAGACCAGGGGTGCGCCAAGTTTCTCTCTTTCCCCGCCTGCATTGTTGCAACTGGGACGAGAGGTGTCCTGAG
>CAYRBK010000025.1:20775-24086 GCA_964422605.1 uncultured Candidatus Bathyarchaeia archaeon
TACTGGGCGGCAGAGAACGAGGTTCCAGTTTACGTTCCAGGCTTGACTGATGGAGCTGTAGGCTATCATCTTTGGATGTTCTCGCAAGACCACAAGCTCAAGATTGACGTTCTCAAGGATGAGCAGGAACTCAACGATCTGATCTTCGATTCTGAGAGGACTGGTGCCTTGGTCATCGGGGGCGGAATCTCGAAGCATCATGTGATCTGGTGGAACCAGTTCAGAGGCGGACTTGACTACGCCATATACGTCACAACAGCGGTTGAGTGGGACGGAAGCCTTTCGGGAGCCAGAGTTCGCGAAGCCGTGTCCTGGGGAAAAGTGAAGGAAACAGCCAAGCAAGTCACGATTGAGGGCGACGCCACGGTCATTCTGCCCCTCATGATAGCTTCGCTGGTCTCAGACATAAGCTCGCAGTAGCTGCATATGTCTACCTTTCTTACCGAACGGATAGGTACCGGAGAAGCAAAGCAAACCCGTTGGTTGCCGAGTGCGAAAGTAGGCAACCAAGGATGTTTCTTGTCTTTATGAAAAGGAAGCCATTCAGAAGGCCAAGAAGGAGTACTGGTAGCAGAACTAGAGCCACACCTGAGGCCAAGTGATGCCCATGTATCGACAGGAAGAAAAGCGACTGGGTCAGGTTGACCAAGATGTTCCTCTTGGAGAGGTTTGAGCTTCCGAATCTGGCGAAATGCGCGAGCAGAAAGCTTCTATAGGCAACCTCTTCGTACAAGGGGAACCAAGCAATGTCCGTGAAGAGGTCGTGGAGAGTCGCGAGTCTCATTCCAATCAGAGGGGCATAATGTCTAGAGATTGGGTAATAGACTGCCATCAGAAAAACGGAGACTAACAGACCAGAACAGATTGAAGGCAGTGTTTCCTGCTTCTTGAAGCCCAGCCATGCTAAGTCTTTCTTCTCTATGAGGATAACATATAGGAAAGGAAGCAGAAGTAGGGGATAGAACCCTCCGTTCAGCCATAGAAAGAAGAACACAAGTGCGGGCAGAGCCTTTTCAATCAGCAATCGTCTCTCCAACGACACATTCCGCCTCGCATCACCTAGGCTATCGGAAGAGTGATCTGACTAGATATTGTTCCAACATAAGCCTTTTAACCTTCGTCCTTGAAGAACAAACCCGTGAGAGGCCCCCCTAAGCTAGCTGCTGATAGGCTGGAGGAGAAGATTCTTCGCGCTCGAGAGGCTAGCTGGGGCAATTTTGGGAGGAGGATCTTTTTCTATGCTCCTGGCTTCGTTCAGTACAATAACAAGTATTACCGATCGTCGCGGCTGCTTTTTCCGTCGATATCGGTAACAGGCAACTTCTGTTCGTTGAACTGTGATCACTGTGGGGGGAAAATCCTCAAGACGATGATTCCCGCCATGACTCCAAAGAGGCTGTTGGAAGTCTGCAAGGATATCAAAGGGAGAGGAGGGGTTGGATGTCTCATAAGCGGAGGATGCCTTCCCGACGGCTCTGTTCCCATCAGGAGATTCATAGACGCGATCGGTGAGGTAAAGAGGCGGCTGGGGCTGAAGATTGTAACTCATACCGGGCTCATAGACTTGGAAACGGCAGAGAGGCTGAAAGTGGCCGGTGTTGACGCGGTGTCAATCGATATCATTGGCTCAGACGAAACCGTAAGGGAGGTCTATAATCTCGACTCGTCAACAAAGGACTACGAACAGTCGCTTAAAGCCCTAAGCCAATCCAGATTGCCTTTCACGCCCCATGTCCTCGTCGGCCTTCACTACGGCAGCCTGAAGGGTGAATTGCATGCTTTGGAGATGATCGCGAAGTATGATCCTTCAGCTCTGATAATAATTGCCTTCTTCCCTGTGAGAGGCACGAGAATGGAAGATGTGAAGCCTCCGGCTCCAGAGGCGGCAATAGAAGTCTTGGCGGAAGCGAGGTTCATGATGCCCAAGGTTCCCATAGCCCTCGGATGCGCGAGGCCGAAGGGAGACCACCGGGCGAAGACCGATAGGCTAGCTGTTGAGGCTGGAGTGAACGCCATTGCCTTCCCAAGTATCGAAGCCATAGAAAGGGCTGAAGCACTTGGGCTTAAGGCTGTTTTCTCTCCGCTATGCTGTTCGCAGGTTCACGAGGACATCGGGGCAAAAGCCGATCTGAGCTGAAGAGCCTAAGTGGGTCGTTTTTCTCGGCTTGATCTGAACGGTGTCTTCGCGATGCTCATCAACTCCCTTTTGAGGGTGGAGTAGACTTCGCTGAGTCTTTCGGCATCTTTCCTCGACATCCCCCCTTTCCTCAGCTCACCTTCGAAGGCTTTTCTGGCGCTCCTCACGTTCCAGCCTAGAGTCAGCCATGCTGATAGCAAGCTTCCAACCATCCTGAGCATAGAGTGTGAAATACTGAGCACCGCTACCGCCGCCTTCAGTCTTCCCGTTCTCCTTCACCCCAGGTAATAGGGGAGAGGCTTACTCCTTCTTTTCGCCAGTCTTTTCTGAGAGCTTTTTCCGAACTTCCTCTTCGACGATCTTCCGTATATCCTCTCCAGCCTCGTGCTTGAATGGGAGACCGCCTTTCTGGCTTGTTGCTTCTCTGATCAGTTTCCCGAGATCAGTGAAGGTCTTGACATAGTCTTCAGTCATCCTTACGGCTACCTCTTCTGGCATCCCTGCTGCCTTCAGTTCTTTGTAGAAGTTTGCTGCTGCGGCTCCCATGTTTCTCCCAGCTTCCGCTGAGAAGATGGATCCCACTATGCCTCTTATCAGGGAAGGGACCATCTCAGAGACTGTTCCCAAGACTTCTTTGAGCTCCTCTATATCAGATGTGTGTTTTGGCACTTTTTCCTCACGTTTCTCCTCTTCGCTCACCTTTACCTCACCTCACAATACTTCCCTACTGTATAGATTGGGTGGTCACTGTGGTTAACCATTATGGGCAATAGTGACCACTTCTACTCCTAATCTGGACACTTTTACCCCTAAATTCGGGTCACTTTCGTTTCCTGAAGATTTTAACTCCGCTGAAGTCGCAGATGTAGTCAAAGCCACTTTCGACCAGTTTTCTTGCATGTTCAACAGTATCGGCAACCGCGCTGTAGAAGCTGTCTGACTCCTCTGTAAAGAGGACAGCTTCAAGGTGGACGTAGATCTGCGTGTTTTTCCAGTTCTTATGACCTAGCCTCTGCGCAGTATGTGGAACGCTTTTAGTCTTGTGAAAAAACATTGTTCCGTGCCAATGGCGAAAAGTGTGGAAGCTTATCTGCGGCAGTCTCGGATTGTTCAGTCGGTAGGCAAGGATCTTTCTCTGGCGGCAGAAGAGTTTATTCATGCTTTTCTTGTTAAC
>CAYRBK010000026.1:0-5318 GCA_964422605.1 uncultured Candidatus Bathyarchaeia archaeon
CGTACCTCTGTGGCACCGGAATCTTAACCAGTTTCCCTTTCGGCCTACCCGGTTAAGGTCGGCCTTAGGACCGGCTTACCCCCGGCTGACGACGCATTGCCGGGGAACCCTTGCCCCTTCGGCGGAGAGGATTCTCACCTCTCTTTGCTGTTACTACCACCGGGATCTGCAATCTTGGCCGGTCCAATGGACCTCACGGCCCAGCTTCCGCCCAGCCAAGACGCCCTCCTACCAGACCGCAGTTGTGAACTGCGCCCCGAGGTATCGGCAGCTGGCTTAGCCCCGTCCGTTTTCAGGGCCATCAGCCTCGGCGGATGAGCTGTTACGCACTCTTTAGAGGATGGCTGCCTCTAAGCCTACCTTCCCGCTGTTTAAGGCTGATGACTCCCTTCAGTTTGACACTTAGCCAGCATTTTGGGGCCTTAACCCCGGTCTGGGTTGTTCCCCTCTCGGTCTGGGAGCTTACCCCCCAGAACCCGTCTCCCGAGGTCTACGGCGCCTACAGATTCGGAGTTTGATAAGAAAGCGAGGCCTTTCGACCCCTTACTTTCTATTCAGTGCTCTACCCCGCAGGCTGCCTCGCTCGGGGCTGGGCTGCGACCCACTTCGGAGGGAACTAGCTATCACCAGGCTAGATTGGTCTTTAGCCCCTAGCCCCAGGTCTGAGGAACGAATTGCACATCAGAACCCCTGCGGGCCTCCACCAGGCTTTCGCCTGGCTTCACCCTGCCCAGGGCTAGATCGCCTGGTTTCTAGTGTTACAGCCGTGACTCCGGGCCCTTTCAGACTCAGCGCCTCGCCAGCCGAAGCCGGTTGCGCGCATTTTGGTTTCCCTCCGCTTACGGGCTTTTAACCCTTAGGCTTGCCACAGCTGTAAACTCCCCGGCCCGTGTTTCGAGACGGACCGTGCAACCTTGGTCCTCCTCCCTCGTACTCCGCGTTGCCGCGGTCTCCTTTGGGAGGGATCTATCCTTTCAGGCCGCACACGTCTGTAACCGTCTGGTTTCAAGCTCTTTTCACCCCCCTTCCGGGGCACTTTTCACCTTTCCGTCACCGTACTTGTCCGCTATCGGTCTTGAAACGTGTTTAGTCTTGGAAGTTGGTGACTCCCAGCTTCCCGCACCCAAACCAGGGTGCAGTACTCAGGGACTCCGGCTCAACTCTACTCGGCTTACGCCTACGGGGCTTTCACCCTCTTCGACAGGCCGTTCCAGGCCACTTCGGCTTAACCGAGGAGGAGGCAGCCGGGCCCACAACCCCACATCCCCCACGGGTTTCCCCGCAAGGTTAGGTTTGGACTCTTCCCTTTTCGCTCGCCGCTAGTCAGGGAATCCTGTTCAGTTTCTCTTCCTCCCCCTAGTAAGATGTTTCAGTTCGGGGGGTTCCCGCTCCTAGATTAGGAGCATCGTGAAGACCTTTCGGCCTTCACAATGGGAAGTCCCATTTGGGAATCCTCAGATCTACGGCTACATGCGCCTACCCGAGGCTTATCGCAGCTTGTTGCGCCCTTCTTCAGCGTTCAAGCCGAGCTATCCTCCAGACGGCGTGGCATGTCGAGCTTATTCGGATCCAGCATCTGATTGACGTCAGGCCTATGCATGGTGTTCATTGTGAGAGCTAGATGGATTCTCTCACTTTCACCCTTCGCCCCTCAACATGGCTGATGAGGAGGTGCATCTCTTCATGGGTGCTCTGCAAAAGCCTTCACTGCACGATTCCGATATAAACTTTGCTGTAGCTCCATATAAACTTAGTGAAGCCGACATCTCTACCTTTTCTGCATAGCATGATCGCTCGGTTCGGCTATGGTTAGACCGTTTCCAGCTTATATATGACCTTTAGGCCCCTAAGTGTTTCATGTAGGGCGTCGCTGAGTTGGAGGATGTCCTCAATAGTAACCTTCTTTTTCCAATCGTACACATGGTCATAGTATCCTTTCATCGGCTTAAACCCCATAGCTCGGAGCCTCTCAACAACCTCTGAAGGCGAGGCACCTTCGCTGTTGAACCATATTGTCAGGTAAGTCTTCACCTTTGACCACCCTTCATATCGGTCTTTCCATTCTCTCTATTACCGCTTCTCAGTATATTTCATTTACCGAAGGTTGCCCTTTCCAGACAGGTTTGTGAACAGCTGCTTCACAACCTTAATATTTCTGCGCGCCCCACAATCCCTAGGACCCTCGCGTCAGACTAGTCGAAACTCGAAGGGAGAAAAGGCAGAGGTCTGCCATGATGATGGATATTCCGTCGTTCAGGCTCTTGAGAGCCGCTTTCCTTCTTATGATCCTTTCAGTAGCTCTGAACGCCGAGGGCCTAGCAAACATAGTATCTGCACAGATTCCAGGTTTATTTAGTTATGAGTTTGTCGTGGATGAAGAAGGCTTCACAAAGGTGAACATCACCTATACAACCAATGGTGCGCGCGGATCATCATGGGTTCTGGTCCCCAAGTTCTCAGAGTGGACCAACCACACTGTAAGAGGCAAAGTCACGGAATGGGGGCTGCGTGACGCGGGGGAGCTGACAGGTGTTCCATACTTCTTCTATGAGGCATTATGGTTCTTCTACGACTCGGACGGGTCAGAGTTCGAGATGAATGTTCAGTTCAACCTTTCAACAGCTGCAATGATAATTGAGCCTGACGGAGTCTTCTACTCTCCGCAGATCGGTTTTGAGGAGGGCCGCGTAGAAGCGGAGGTCACTCTACCCGAGGGTTTCAGTATTAAGCAAGGCGAGGCTCTAGCGCTTGGGAGTGCGGGGGCCTATCGGCCAAGCTCCCTGGGATCGGATTATGTTCTGTTCGATAACCTTCCTGAAACAGAGAACTCATTCCGCATTGAGATTGGGTTCAGAACCAGTGGTGATGAAGCAGATCTAAGAACCCTACAGTCCGGTGTCTTCGCGTTCGAAACGGTTCCAAGATACGAGGGATACGCAGAAGAGATTTTGACTCTGTTCAACAGAACCTATGGAGGTCTTGTTGAGCTCTTCAATGTGACTCTGGAGACGGCTGAGGTACGATTTTTCCTTCCGGAATTCAACTCGTTGTTCTCTCCGGGCGGATATGTTCCTTTCGTCTCCCGACAGATTGGCGACATCCACATAAACATTCTCTATACGCGTTACGTAAGGGGATACATTGAAGTAATCGCCCTGCATGAGCTTGTACACCACTTTTTGTGGAAGGCAGGCATCTCCCCTCAGACCCTTCTATGGTTCCACGAAGGAATGGCCGAGTACATAAGCCTAGAGATCGCCAACACACTTGGGTATGAGGGTTCAAGGATCATGAAGGAAGAGCTCGAGGAAGGAGTTTCACAGCTCCAGCAGATTGTTGGAGACGACTTTGGCTTCATAACACAGTGGTCTCCGTCACGTCAGCCTGAGAACACATGGTCGTATTACGTGGCTTCGTACTGCGTTGTAAGCAGACTGGCTGAACCCCGCGGCGGACTTGAGTATTACAACCGTTTCTTCAGGCTTATAAAAGGAAAGAATGTGGACAGCAATGCAGCCATAGGCTACTATCTGGGTCTGGCAGCCAACGAGTCTGTTGCAGACACTCTGAACAGGTGGGGCTTCGAGATCCCCGATCTATACCGGTACGCGCCTCTCCTAAGCAGTGCTGAAGAGGTCTTGGGCAAAATCAGCCCACTCCACCAGCCATACAAGTTCTTGGCTGAGTTGCTGTATCGGCAAGCATTGCTGAACGCGAATGAAGAGAGCATAGCAGAGATGCAGCTCTACCTTGCTGCAGCCCTCTTTATAGCCAGATTGGCTCCTCTGCTCACCTTGGTCACAATCTCAGGGGTCCTTTTTGGGGCCATTGTCCTGGCTCTTTCAAGTAGAGGTGTCTTTTCGAAACATTAGGACTTAAGCTTCCGAACTATCTCAGTCTTCTTCCTTTCAGCTTCAGCTTGGACTCTCTCAAACAAGCTGTTGCCATGTGAGTCTATACCGATTATCAGTGGACCAAAAGCCTCCACCTCGAAGACCCATAAAGCCTCGGGAATTCCCATCTCCAACCACTCAACATGCTTCACCTTCCTGATTTGCCTAGCAGCCAAAACTCCAGCCCCACCCGTGAAGACTGCATAGGCTGCGCCGAACTTCTTCATCGCCTTTCGGGTTTTGTCGCCCATCCCGCCCTTGCCGATCACCAGCCGAACGCCGAGGTTCCTGATTACCTCGTCTTCGAAGGGCTCCATCCGCATACTTGTCGTCGGACCAGCAGCCAACACTGCCCATTCGTCCACAGCCTTCTTGACCAGAGGACCGCAGTGGAAAAGCGGTAATCCTTCGAATGAGAGGGGCAAAGCCTTTCCTTCCTTCAGATACTGTAGGATTCTCTTGTGAGCTGCGTCTCGAGCTGTGACCAACGTACCAGTAACGTAAACGACGTCGCCAGCCTCCAACGCGCGGACGTCCTCTTCCCGAACAGGCGTTCTGAGTTCAGTCTTCTTCAATTCAATCACGTTTCAATACCAGATCATGCTATGTGGCTCTTCAGACTTTATGGGTTAAGTACTCGACGTCCCCATCAAAGCCTATGCGGGCAGTAGCCCTTCTGGCGGCCCAGCACTGGAAGGCAATGGCTACGGGATAGGACGCTGGGTGCCTGTGAGCATAGTCAATTTTTACAGCCAGCGTGGTCGAATCTCCGCCTAGGCCCATTGGTCCAATCCCGGTTTTGTTCACAGCCACGTACAGCTCCTTTTCCAGCCTCGCTATGGTCTTTTTTGGGTTCAGCCTATCTATGGGCTCGAGAAGCGTCAACTTCGCGAGGTCCATGGCTATGTCAGGTCCGCCTCCCACGCCGACGCCTATTATCGAAGGTGGACAAGGCATCCCGCCTGCTCTCACAACACTTTCCACAACGAACTCCTTCAGCCCCTTCAAGCCTTCGCCCGGGCTCATCATCTTTAAGGCACAGGTGTTCTCGGATCCTCCTCCTTTGGGGAAAGCCGTGACCTCGAGGAAGTCTCCACTCACAATTCTCCAATGCACATATGGAACATATCTGCCAGTGTTGTCATCCGTATTTTTCTGTGTGAACGGGTCCAGAGCGTTAGGGCGGAGAGGGACTTCCATTGTTGCTCTCCTGACGGCTTTGCGGAGAATTGCCTCAACTTTGTCTAGACCTTTGAATTCAGAACCTGCCTTAAGATAGAAGGATATCAACCCTGTGTCTTGGCAGACTGGGGTATCTGTTTCTTCAGATATTCGTATGTTGTCCAATATAGCCTGCAACTGAGCCTTTCCAATCTGGCTTCTTTCATTGTGATACGCCTTTCTTATGGCTTCCTTGACGTCTTC
>CAYRBK010000026.1:5418-9800 GCA_964422605.1 uncultured Candidatus Bathyarchaeia archaeon
TTGTGGCCATAGTCGGAGGCTTCTCAATCCTAATGGGAGTCGTCTTGTTAGGCATAGCCGTACTGGCTTTCTTCGGATACCTCAACGTCGGCATACTGCTTGAAAGAAGATACCTCCTCCCGTTTGCTTTCTCCATAATCACGGTCGGCTTGCTTGACACTTTCGTGGCGGCTATTGTCGGCCGCTGGTGAGACTGCATGGGGAAAGTCAGAAGTACAATCTCGCTGCTTGTTGGAGGGATCCAATGCAGTCTAGGTGTACTGGCTTCGGTCTTCGCGTACCTGGTTTATGCAGATCCTTGGATGAGAGGTTTGCTAGCCGTAACCTCTGAAGAGCTTTACATAAGCATGTTCCTGCTTCTGGTTTTCGGCATTTTTTCGGTCTTCAGTGGGTTGCTTCTCGTCCATAAGGAGAGATAGGGTACTCAAAATGGCGGAAGAACATCTCAAACGGGAACTGGGACTACTTCAGGCAACCATGATGGGAATAGGCGGCGCCATATCTGCAGGTGTCTTTGTGACTCTAGGCTATGCTGCGTCTCTTGCTGGCACAGCGCTCTTGATCGCAATGATTCTGTGCGGGGTCATAAACTTGTTCACCATGCTCAGCTACGCTGAACTCGGCGCGGCCATTCCCAGTGCTGGTGGTGAATATACTTTCGCCAAGGTATCTTTCGGCGGCTTCATCTCCTTTGTAACCGGCTGGTTCGAATGGATAAGCAACATGTTCTATGCGGCATTCTGCGCTGTGGGGTTTGCGTACATGGTATCCTACACCATTCAGGCGGCAGGGCTGCCCCTAACCGCCAGCGTACCTATCATAGCAGCGGTAACGGTGGCAGTATTCGCCATCATCAACGTCAAGGGCATAAGGGAAACGGGAGGAACTCAAACTTTGATGGTTGTAGTTCTGCTTGGCATTCTCAGCGTATTCACTATTTGGGGTCTCATCACTGGTCAAAGAACGGGACCTTTGCAGATTTCTGCTGCTGGAGATTTCCTGGGATTGCTTAGGGCCTCAGCCTTCATTTTCGTGGTCTACCTTGGAGGAGAAGCCATAGCCGTTGCCCAAGCAGAAATAAAGGACCCTTGCACAAACATACCGAGAGCAATACTGCTCACATGTTTGGCTCTAATCGCCATCTACACCAGTATTGCGTTTGTTGTCTTCAGGATTGTTCCACCCGGGGACTTAGCAGGTAAGGAATCGCCTCTTGCTTACGTGGCGGAACAGTTCATGGGTCCTCTTGGCGCTGGTGTAGTCACCGTTGCCGGAAGTATCGCTGCGCTATCATCTGTCAATACTGCTATTATGGCCCAATCGAGAGTAGCATACGCGTTGGCTAGGGACGGATACTTCCCTAGAGTCTTCTATAGGATTCACAAAGACTTCGGCACTCCTTGCCTAGCAATCGCAGCGGGGGCCATCCTCATTGCCGCAACAGCAGCGACGGGAGTTGTGAACTTTGTGGCTTACGCCGCAGATTTCGGATTTATGGTCGGGTTCATCTGTGTTAACCTCTCGTTGATCAGACTGCGGATGAGGAAACCAAATCTACGAAGACCTTTCAGGGTTCCGCTTTACCCCTTGCCCCCCGTCTTGGGGATCGTTACCTCAGCATTGCTTATGCTCTTCATCGAGCCCGGCACACTGCTGATAGGCATAGAACTCTTCATTCTCGGGCTGATCGTCTACTGCATAAGAATGGTTCGTTACTATAGAATCTGTCTTGCAGCGGGCGGGATGAATTTCGGGGTAAGTGCCTTCTCTGCCCTACTTGCGCTTATCATAGCGCTAGACCCTGTGGCAGTACCCATGCCTCATCCTATGGCGTTGGTATCCTTAGGGGCCGCTGTCTTTGTCTCTGTAGCATATTTCATCGCGGGACTGCTTAACATCACTGAGGAAAAGGGGCGGGCGAATTGAGTCGAGGTAAAGGAAAGCTTTTGAAGGATACTATAGAGGAGGAACGAACTCTGGTTCTTGAGATCGTTCGCAGACTAGGTCTCCGACTAAGCGGCCTAATGTTTGTATGCGGCCTTGTGACCTCGGCCTTCGGCATTTATCTTCTTGCAGTACCCCCAGACCCTGTCCTTTCAACGGGACTCGAGGCGGTATTCTCCTCCGCTTTGGGCTTTATAGGTGCTCTGAATATTTCATGCGGTTTGCTGCTCCTTCTGGGAGAAGACTAGGCCTCCTAGATCGCTTTGTTCATATCGAGCATGGTAGGCTTTCTATCCTTTGGAGCCAAGTTACTTCTGCCTAAAGACCCCCGTCAGTGAAGGCATCAGAGCAGTCCGGGTTTCGACTAGCTTAAATATCTTCGCGATGCAGAATTAGTTGAAAGAAAGATGAGCGGGGAAGAAGAGAGCTCGGAGAAGAAGTCGAAATACGAGTCTATTGAGGACATACCCGGCATAGGCCAGTCCACGGCGAACAAGCTGCGTGAACTTGGGTTTCACACGGTTGAGTCGTTAGCCATGGCGACGATAAGGGAGCTGGTTCAAGCTGGCATAGGCGAGAGGAGAGCCTTCGAGATAATCAACGCTGCCAGGTCGTCCAGTTCACTATCTTTCATAAGGGTTGATGAGCTTTTCGAGAAACGGCGTGACGTGTCGCGCTTGACAACCAGTAGCAAGAAGCTCGACGAGCTCCTAGGAGGAGGGCTTGAGACTCAGGCAATCACTGAGTTCTACGGGGAGTACGGCTCTGGAAAAAGCCAGATCGCCCACCAGTTGTGCGTTAATGTTCAGCTGCCTTCCGGGTGCGGAGGGCTCAGCGGCAGCGCTCTCTACATCGACACCGAGAACACCTTCAGGACGGAACGGATCGTCCAGATGGCGAGGCACATGGGTTGGGACCCGGACCAAGTCTTCAAGCGCATAATACTAGCTGAGGCCTATACCTCGGATCATCAGATGTTTCTGCTTGAGAATGCTGATAAAGTTGTGAAGGAGAATAACATCCGATTGATAGTTGTGGACTCCTTGACGGCGCATTTCAGAAGCGAGTACATTGGCAGAGAAAATTTGGCGGAAAGACAGCAGAAACTGAACCAGCACATGCATAAGCTCATCAGATTGGCTCGCGCCTTCAACGCTGTGGCTTTGGTTACGAACCAGGTGATGGCAAGCCCTGAGGTCTTCTTTGATGAGCCTATTCGTCCAGTCGGTGGTCACATAGTTGCCCATACGAGTCACACGCGTATCTATCTTCGGAAGGCGAGGACAAGTCCGGTGAGGATCGCTCGTCTCGTCTCCAGTCCCTATCTGCCAGAAGGAGAATGCGTCTTCCAAGTAACTGAGAACGGCATAGAGGACTCCGAGGGAGACCGGGAGGGCTAAACGTCGTATGCCCATACCATTGGCGCTCATAACCCGACTATTTCAGCTGGTGTCCGAGAGAAAGTTCACCGAAGCTGAGAGAGTGCTTGAGAGAATAATGGTGAGAATGAAGAAAGGTGAGCAGCAAGACTTCAACCGTGGTTACTTGGAGGCTCTCAGTGGAATAGTCTTGACCTATCGGTCGGGCAGCGAGAGCTACGAATTCTTCAGCAGCCTTAACCTTGAGGATACGGATGCTTTGAAGAAGCACTACAGAGATTTTCTCAACCAAACTAAGAGCAGGTTCCATGCGGACTATGATAGGGGTTACTTCTCAGCGTTGGCTGATTACATGCGTGTAGCCCTGAGAACAGCTCAGAGCAAGACAAAAACCGAGTCCAGCTAATTCATGGGGCGGGAGTATACAGAAAGGTAAACAGCAGAATCCAAAGGAACAGCCATGTGATGATGTATATACCTATGCCTGTCTTGGTAACAGCAGACTGCTTCTCAACCTTTGCCATGAACATCTGCTTCAGAACTCTGTCAGCAGCCAAGTAAACTAGCACCCCCACTGCAGCTCCCGTAAGGAGGCTGTCAACTCCCAGTAGAAGGCAGATGATGGCTGTGAAAGCGCCTAGGCATATCTTAATTGCGTAGATAAGGTTTAAGGGCGTCAACTCCGAATCTACCTCGGGTGAATGTGTTGAAGCCGGAGCTGAGCAGTTTCGACATCGCGTTTGCCGCCGCTGAGCTTAACCAGCTCCTCAAAGGCTTCTGGATCAGTAACATTTACCAGCTAAATCCTAGAACCCTTCTTTTAAAGCTTCGCGGTCCCGAAGGTGCCGAGAGGAACCTGATACTAGAGGGTGGAAGAAGGGTTCATACAACTTCATATGCCTTCGAGAAGCCCCTAAAGCCGCCCGCCTTCTGCATGGCTCTTCGAAAATACTTGAGAAACGGCAGGATAGGTGAGGTTCAACAGTACAGGTTTGAGCGGATCGTGGAGATTCTGGTCGCGACTAAGGGCGGAGACCACCGTGTCATAGTTGAACTCTT
>CAYRBK010000026.1:9900-17064 GCA_964422605.1 uncultured Candidatus Bathyarchaeia archaeon
GAGTCGAAAAGGGAAGCCGAAGTCTCCAGGAGGATTGGCGACCTGATCTACCGTCACCTGAATGAGCTTCAGTTTCTGCTCCAAAGCGTGATGGAGGACAAGCGTGGCGGAAAGAGTTGGCACCAGATCGTTGAGAGGCTGGAGAGGGAGAAGAGACAGGGGCTTGTTCCGGCTGCTTATTTCCAAACCTTGAGACCAGAGACCTTATCTCTTCAAGTTTCCGTGGAAGAGCAGGTCTTTCCCCTTGACATCAGGCTATCAGCCCAAAGGAATGGTGCGCAATATTATGCTGAGGCAAAGAAGGCTGAGAGAAAGATCGGAGGCGTGGAAAAAGCCATAGAAGAGACCCGGAGGAAGATCGAGAAGGTGAGGCTTCAGGCTGTCGAAAGGGTGGAAGCGGTTTCCGAAACCATACCGAAGAGAAGGAAGCGTGACTGGTACGAGAAGTTCCGCTGGTTCTTCTCCTCGGACGGGTTTCTCGCAGTCGGAGGCAGAGATGCGTCCACAAACGAGGTTCTCATCAGAAGGCATATGGAGCCTCAAGACGTGGTCTTTCACGCGGACCTTCCGGGAGCGCCCTTCGTCCTCATAAAGACCGGAGGAAAGAAACCTACGGAAAAAACTTTGAAGGAAGCAGCCCAGTTCGCAGCTTCCTATTCCCGCGCTTGGAAGGAGGGGGTGGCGGCTGTTGATGTCTACTGGGTCTCCCCCCAGCAGGTGAGCAAGACACCGCCTTCAGGTGAATATCTGCCTAGAGGTTCCTTCATGATACGCGGAACAAAAAACTATGTGAAGGGCGTTCCACTTGAGATCAGCATAGGCGTGAAAAGCGAAGATGGAGCATTACAGGTTGTTGGCGGTCCCACTGAGGCAATCGTGAGCCAGACCAAGCTCTTGGTAGCACTAGCTCCCGGAAAAGGATCAAGCGAAAGACTCGCCAGACTCATAAGAAACCGCTTGGCTCAGTCAGCCTCGAACGAAGAGCGAAGTGCAGTCGTCAAGATACCCATTGAGGAAATCCAGAGGTTCATTCCTGCCGGCGGAGGATCTGTGAAGTAAACCTCAAAAAAAACTTCATGTGCACTTCAATGATAAGGCGCAGGCATTGACGGCGATATAAGCGGTTGGTGACTGTGCATTGGTGCGGCTCTTGATTCACAGTTTTGTCTTGTTGGGAATCGGGATTTGCTGGGTGCAACCGTACTTTTTGGATCTAGGCCGTGTACTGGATGGGTTGTACGACTTTGGGCTTTGTGTTCTTCTGTTCTACGGCCTCTCTGATCCTTTTGAGTTCGTTCTCCATGTTCTGTAGATAGTTGGCTTGGACGTACTTTTCTCTCAGGGTTATTATTAGGTCCTTCAGTTCCCAGACTTCTCTTAGACCTTCGAGCCTTCGCTTGACTTTGTACATGCTTCCGAATGGTGAGACTGATCCTGGACGCAGCGAGTCCGAAGATGCTCCGCTGGACACGGTCAATATTACGTCGCCGTAACCCAGAAGCCTTCCGAAGAGGCCTTGAAACGCTGTGACTTCGACGAGATTGTCAAGAGGGAGAGTGGTGACTTGAACCGTGCCTGCTTTCTCCCTTACAACTATCCTCTTGTTTGTCACGTAGTAAAGCCTTCCCCTCGTGCTTAAGTATATGAGCGGCAAAGCAAGTGTGCCAGCAGCGATGAGCCCGAGGCTGAGAAGCTTTGCGGAGGCAGAGTATTGCGCGAGTGAGATGTTGACCATTTCTGCTATGAAGGAGAATATGCCGTATACGTTCTCGATGGGGTTCAGACTGAAGCTCGGTGCATTAAAGCCTTGGAGGAGGGGGCTTAGGAGAGATGCTATGAAGGCTATCAGGTAGCTGAGCAAGGCTATTTGCAGACTATACTTGGCGATGCTGAACAGGAGGTTCTTTCCGCTCTCGGTCACTCTGCTATGCCAGACAAAGTATACCAAGATCAGCATGGCGGTCGGCAGAACTAGAGACTCTACTGTAACAGCCGGCTGACTGAAAAAATTGTACAGCAAGTATCCGAGGAACGCTGTTAGGCCGCATAATGCAAAGCTCCTGAGTTTCGAGACGGGTGTCATTCCCAGAATGTTCTGGACCTCTTCGCCTGCAAGAAGCTTCAGATCTGTCTCCTTGTATCTTTCAATGCCCTTTGGAACGCTGAGGTCCTTCATCTTCCCAACCAAAGATAGGTTCGGACAGACGTGATTTAAGCCTTGTAAAGCTGAAATATGTATCGCGAAGAAGTGTTTTGCAGATATAGAATGTAAGAGAAATGTCGTAAGATGCTGGTGCGCCACAATCTATATGAGGGTTGACTGACCAGTAACTATAGGTCACGAAGGTGGAGAGGTTCCGGACATGCCTGTTGAGGTTTTCGATGTGGACAAGTTCGCTCAGCTTTCTGAGAAAGCTGAATATTGCGACGTTAAGAGATTGAAGAATGTTGTGAAGCTTAAGCTCAGAACCACTAGGACGCTTTACACGTTGAAGGTTGAGCCAACCCGAACCGACGAGGTTTTGAAGAAACTCAAATGCGAGACAAGAGAGGTCTGAGTCGCTCAACGAGCTTCTTGAGACAATGATTCCACAGAACACCTAAGACCACGGGAGCAGGGAAAAACAGATTGCTGGTCGACTTGACGAAGGAAGATATGCAGACAAAACTGGAAAATCCTCAAAGAACGCAAGCCTTCAGAATTGCTTCGAAACCCTCTCTTGTACATTTCCTTTTATAGGCTCTGAGAGCTGCGAGCAAGTGGTCTTTGCTTGTCTCACCGATCTTCTTTCCTATCGTCCTGGCTGTCTCTCCGCCCATAAAGAGGTAGTGGCAAGCCGAGGTCACATTAGCCACTCTTCTAGCCAAGCTGGCGGTCTCGAAATCTAGGAGACACGCCTTGTCTTCACGGTATATCATTATGTGTTTCGAGGCTTGACTCAGTTCCCCATGATCCAAACCTTTCCCGTCGAGCCTCCAACACTGTTCCAAAATATCTCTCAGGACTCTGCGAAGCCTGAGCGTCGCGTTGGTGTCGCCAATCGTCTCGACCCACTCGGGAAGCAAAATCCCGTCGACGAACTCCATCATAAGCAGGTTCTCAGAAAACCTGAGAAGCTTTGGTCCGACGCTCACCGAATTTGCGGTCTCAAGCATTTCGGCTTCACGTCTCATTTCAGCTCTGTCAGCGTCGGTTCTCCTGATCTTTACGGCGACCTTCCTCTTGTCCGTTTGAGCCAACAGGACTATGCCCACGCAGCCTTTGCCCAGAATCGGCACGCCATTGACTTTCTTCTCTCCCTGGAAGGAAACAGCCTTCACGCCTAACTGAGCCATCTCCATGAGCCTTTTAGCCAGTTCCTCCGGGCTACGCTTCGGGTAGCAGAGAACGCCCCCGTACTCTTCTTTGTCAATCTTCTTTAGGGAAATGAATCTGTTCATTGAAGCAACTTCCAGCTTCGGCGTCTATATGCGGACTGTGGCATTCTTCTCGTAGATTAGTGAGATTCTTCCGTCTCCATGCCTCATCGGAGCCATCTTGGCCTGCCTTTCAAGTACTCCGTTAGGAACGAGGCGAACTCAGCGTTCTTTGAATAGAATTCTTGGGCTTCATGATTGACCCAGACTTCAAAGGAGGACTTGAATGCCTGCGAAATCAAACTGGCGACCCCTATCCTCTCCCCGCCATCAGCCAGTTCCGACCTCAGAAGATCAGCCACATCTGTGTACTTTCTCCTTCTCTCAACAACCCAACGATGTTCCTCTATCCTTGGTCCCGACAATCTCTGCTTGGATCTTAGGTGTTTCTCAAGGAACTTATCGCATTCCTTGGGCTTCCCTATAGGGGGTCCCAGATGTTTCTCCAATCCTGGAAGGCGGGAGTATGGCTCGAAGACGAAAATGTTCACGGTCTCCTCGTCGCTCCAGACATCGTCGCGTATGGGCGTGAAGCCCTGTTGGAGCATAAGGTTCCTCAGAGCCCTTTGAGACCTGTAGAGCTGCCCCCAAAGCACATCAGGCACGGCTCTCACCCCGCCAGTCTTCAAGAAAATCAAGGCTGACCCCCTTGAATCGATGGTTCGAGCCAACTCGTCAACAGTGAAGGGTCTGGTCTCCTTCGGGTAGAAGAAATGCAAATTCGGCTTTATGAGGAACATTCTCGACGCAGCGATGAATTCGCTAAGCCGATCGACCCTCACGGCAGAGGCTACGTTGCGTCCTTGGTCCACGGGATCGACGACCACGAGGGGTTCTGGGAATATTTTTTGAGCTTCTTCCTTTCTGCCTCTGTAGTGCCCCTCCGGATCGATGACTTCGCCTTCCCGCCACTCTGAAGCCCTCTTCAGGAGTTCGAGAAATGACCCGTGATGCAAGGTGAGGATTTCGCAGAGGTATCCGCTGAAGCCTCCAATCTTTATTTCAGCCCCGTAGGTGCCGATTCCTCGCATGAACCTCTTGAGCAGACGGATCTCATCCTTTGCCTTTGGATCAAGCCGGTTTTTCACGTAGAGCGTGTGAAAGGGCGTTCGGTCCACGGAGGAAACGACGTCCTCGGCCCTCTCCAGCTTGAAGCAGGGCACAAACTCCACTGTGAAATCCTCAATCTTTGCTTGGATGTACGGATGCTCTGCGTAGGCTTCGAGCCAGTTCTCTCCGACAACTTTTTTGGCGATGTCCAAGACTTTTGACAGGCCTTCTCTTCCATAGGTCTCTGGGATGAGTGTGAAGAGGTCTATGTCCTTCTCTCCCGCGAGCCACGTGTCCTTGGCTATTGAGCCTTCAACCCGTACCTCAGCTTCGAAGCCAGCTTTCTCCAGCTCCCTCAAGAGCTTTTCAGCCAACCCTTCAGAGAACCGAAGTGTTTCACGCTTTTCCCTTTCACTCGGGATAGCCTTCCTAAGCACTTCTCTACGGATTTTCCGCATCCTTGATTCCGAAACTTCCTTGCTCACAACCTTCTTCTCCTAATACTTCTGGGCTAAGCAATCAGGCTCCGCGGCATGTCTCCCTCAAAACAGAGTATAAGGGGCCCTGCGGCGTTAGCACGCTTTTCTTAAGCCTCAGACACTCAGCCTTGACTATGCCGAACTCGAAGTCTTCTAGGGCATCTATGCGTTTCACCAGTTCGGTTTTGTTACGCGCTGTCTTGACTCGGGCTATAGTCAGGTGGGGGCTGAAGCCCTTTGGGTCGGGTTTGAACCCTAATCCTTGGAGGCGGGGTTCGAGCTGGTAAAAAACCTGCCTAAGTTCGTTTGCGCCGCTACGTATGCCTGCCCATATCACGCTTATATGTCTAAGGTTGGGGAAGGCTCCAAGCCCCTTGATCTCAACATTGAAGGGCGCAAAGTCTACTTTCTCCATCTCGCCGTGGATCGCATCAACTTGGCTTGGCGAGATGTCTCCAAGAAACCTGAGGGTCATATGGATGTTTTCGGGTTTGACAATTCTGAGACCGGCGCCAGTCTCGACCAGCATGTTCTGGACAGTTGAAAGGTTTCTGAGTACCTCTGCCTCTTCAATGTCGAAGGCTATGAAACTGCGGATGGGTTCCAAGGGAAAAACTGTCCTCTCTATGGGTATGCAGCAATTACCTTACCTTCAACTAAGTTATTAAGATTTATTTGCCCTCTGCTACTATGATAGGGGAGCAACCAGATGGCATTGAACTGCAAGCGAATCCGAAGTCTGCCAAACACTGCAAGGAGGGTCAGGCGAGGAAGTGAGAGGGAAGATTGTAGTTGGGATAACAGGTATGCCGGGTTCTGGAAAGGACACGGTTCGAGAGATCGTTAACGGACTTAGGTTGCCACTAGTCGTCATGGGAGATGAAGTTCGGGCAGAAGCCAGACGAAGGAGCCTTGAGCCTACACCTGAAAACCTTGGCAAAGTCATGCTTCAAATCAGAAAGGAAGAAGGTCCCGAAGTCCTTGCGCAAAGATGCATCCCGAAGATTAAGGATTCAGCCTCACCTGTGGTGGTCGTCGATGGCCTTCGAAGCATGCACGAGGCAAGAGAGTTCAGGAAGGAGTTCCCAGAATTCAGAATTGTCGCCATCCATGCCTCGCCCAAGACAAGGTTTGAACGCCTCCTCAAGAGAAAGAGAAGTGACGACCCTGAAGACTGGAAGACCTTTGTTGATCGCGACCAGCGGGAACTGAGCGTCGGAATAGGCGAGGTCATCGCGTCGGCGGATCACATGATCGTCAACGAAGGAACGAAGGAACAACTCAGAGAAGAACTAAAGCGACTTCTAAAGCGGGGTCTGTGAAATGGGCGAAACAGATAGGACGAGGGTCACGGTTGAGGTCGAGGTAAACCCTACGGAGGACCTTGACAAGGTTCGGATTGCGGTTCAAAAAGTGCTCGGCGAACTCCAACTTCGCATCATAGAAGAAGACGAAGCTAGGCGTTTGATCGGAGGAGCCGAAGGCCGAGAAGCTTTGTCGAAGTTCCAAGAACTGCTCAGAAGGGAGCGGATCAGGGGTGCAGCTCGGAGAATTCTGGTTAGCGGTCTTCGAGGAAATACAATCACCTTCTACCTAAACAAGCAGGTTGCCTACGTCGGACATGTCTCTTTCTCGCAGTCGACAGGGGAGTCGCCGCTCGGCCCAATCTGTGTCGTGATTGAATCCGAAAGACCGCAGGAGCTCATGGATTGGTTAGCGCCTCGGACAGCCCAGCAGTAAAAAGAGGAATAGAAGATGAAGATTGGGTTATCAATGTTGTTCATCTTGGGGCAGCCCTTCCCGTACCTTTTGAGAGAGTTGAGGAAGGTTGAGGTGGAGAACATAGAACTCGTCGACGACGGTTCTCACGCCCTTAACAGCAGACGGACGCGTGCCCTAAAGGGAATTGCAGAGGACAGAGGACTCCAGATGACCGTCCACGCACCTTTCGCGGACGTTAACCCCGCCTCTTCTGACCACTTCCTGAGGCGAGCCGCGCTTAGACGCCTCAAAAAGTCGATTCTCCTCTCCAGTGACCTTGGAGCGCACCTTTGGACTTTTCATCCAGGACTCCAAACTGGGATCAGCCACTTTTACCCGGGACTAGACTGGAATCTGAACTTAGAGTCTGTCCGCGAACTGTTAGGCTTGTCGCAGCAATGCGGTGTTAAGATCGCCATCGAGAACACGCCTGACCCCTTTCCCTTTCTGCTGAAAA
>CAYRBK010000026.1:17164-23932 GCA_964422605.1 uncultured Candidatus Bathyarchaeia archaeon
GGTGTTAAGATCGCCATCGAGAACACGCCTGACCCCTTTCCCTTTCTGCTGAAAAGCGTAAAGGATTTCCTCCGCTTCTACGAGTCCCTCGGCGATGCTGATCTCGGGTTGACGCTTGACGTTGGACATGCAAACATAAACGGCCAAGTCTACGAATTCATCACAAGTCTTCCTAGCAGGATTGCCCACACACATCTGCACGACAATCTTGGAGACTTCGACAGCCACTTGGGGGTAGGAAGCGGAAACATAGACTGGCCAAAGCTGATTGGCGCGTTGAGGAAGATAGACTACATAGGTGCCTTGGTGGTGGAATCAGAGAAGAACGTGGACGAGAGCCTGCAGAAGCTGAAGAAGTTGCTATCGGAATACTAAACTCTCAGCCTATTGATCTTCGCCTAAGCGAGAAAGCTCATCTGGAAGAGTAAAGGCACATCAGGTTTCCATAGGGATCGGCGAACAACGCGTAATATCCATGTTCGGCATCTTTGCCGATAGGCGTCTTATCCCTCAGTTTCCTGCCGCCAAAACTCTCGATCAGTTTGAGTTTTGCTTCAATATCTGATGTGCGGATCGACGGAACTATGACTTCTGCTTCCGAGTTCAATTCCGCACTTGGCCCTTTTCCTAAAGGTGGCAGAATATCCATGGAACTCGTGCCAGGTTGTTCTTCGACTTTCCATCCGAAGACTTTCTCATAGAAAATCCTCGATCTCTGATGATCCTTCGAAGGGATTATGATATGACAGAAGTAGTTCTCGTCTGCAGATTGCATACTGCTCCTAACATTCATGGACTCCCATTCCCTCACTCCACGCTACTTTGCCCAACCATCATGAGAAGAAATCCTGACGTCACATATATGGTCTCCCCGAAGGCCGTCACCTCGAGGTTCTGCTACTCCCTAAGTGGGACATCGATCTTCATGAAATCTTCGGCTACAAGCACTTTTGGGAAGGTTCTTTTTGCTTCTTCCAGAAGGATGTTGGTGTCGCCGTAACGGGCACTTATATGCGTCAATACGAGAAGATTGACCCCCGCTTTTTGGGCAACTGAGGCAGCTCCGCTTGGTGTAGAGTGCAAGTCTTCTTCCGCCCGGTCAGCAAGATCCTCGCCGAATGTAGCCTCATGAATCAGGACGTCCGCTCCGGTTGTGAACTTGGCGACGTTGTCTGATGGCTTCGTGTCGCCGATGTAGACGATCTTCCTGCCGGGTCTTTGGGGACCCACGATATCTCGCGGCTTGATCAAACGTCCGTTTGGGAGCTGGACATCTTCACCTCGTTGTAGCCTAGACCATGATGGTCCTTTCGGAACGCCGAGAGAAGATGCGCGTTCAGGGTGGAAGCGACCTGGACGGGGTTTCTCGATCAAGGCGTAGCCAAGTGATGGGACGGAGTGTTCAGCCCATATGGCATGCACCTCGTATTCCCGGTCTTGGCACACAAGTCCCTCCTTCTCTATGTCATGTGTCTCTACGGGGAAGGTGAGCGAGAATCTGACGGTTCGAATCACGGCTTCTACGAAGGCTTCGATTCCAGCAACCCCGTAAACCTCGAGCGGCTTATCCCTGCCCAGAAGGGACATTGTCTGGAGAAGTCCCGGCAGACCTAGAACATGGTCCCCATGCATATGCGTGACAAAGACTCTTGTCTTCCTGTTCAAGCCTATCTTCGCTTGGAGCATCTGCCTCTGCATGCCTTCGCCGCAGTCAAATAGGAACAGTTCGCCCTTCCGTTGGACAGCTACCGCTGGAAGCGACCGTGTCGAAGTCGGGATGCTGGCGGCGGTTCCCAGAAAGACGATCCGTAGACTCATCGCCGATCCACCTTGAAAGCACAGGGGTCCTTGGTCAGCTCAGTTCAAAGACCGCGATCTCACGGGTCAGGCTTCTATGAATGTAGATAAAATGTGATTCCAGATGCTTAAAGCCTGATCGCTCCCCTATCTCGTTAACATGTATCCGCTTCGGCGCGGCGAGGCAGATTCGTCTCCCTTTCTTGAGGAAGTCGCCTATGGCTGAAAAGAACCCCTCAAAAACATCTCGTGCATCCAGCCCCAGCGTGGTTGCAGAGGTTCCGTACGGAGGGTCTGTGGCAACACAGTCGACGCTCGCCTTAGCCAATGGGACGTGACTAGCATCGGCGACAGCCATGCCCACTGGCTCCAATCCATGTAGAGACAGGTTCCTCAAGCTTCCCTCAACCATGCTTCGCATCACATCCAAGCCCACGAGTCGGCAACCCATGAGACCTCCCTCAACAAGAAAGCTCCCCGTTCCGCAGAAAGGATCCAAGACTAGGTCTCCAGTCTTAGGCTGGGCGAGGTTGACCATGCATCTTGCGAGCTTAGCGGGCATGGTTGCAGAGTGAAAGAAGACTCTCTTTCGGGTTCCCCTCTCAACGAACTCGCCAGCCCTAATCTCAGCCATCTTGAGCCCGAAAAGAAATTGGCCGTTCACAAGTATGCCGAAGAAAGTCTTCTCAGGAGCTCTCAGGTTAACATTGGCATTCTTTGCCTGTCTAAGTATGGCTTCCCCAATTCTCCTTTCCAGAGCTAGCGTATCGATCTCGGGTGAACTTCCCCTCACCCTTCTGATTCTCACAGCGAAGCTTTCGCCCTCGCCGATGAAGGAGGCAACATCAGACCCCTCAACACACGCGATGATCCTTTCATAATCAGCCTTGCAGTCAAAGATTTCTATGCCGCAGACCCTTGCCATTGCCGACCTAGACTGGACATGCTTCACGCAGCTTGGGTCTGCATGGACTCTCAGAACTTGCGTTAGACCCTCGAGAAGCTTGTATTGGAAGCCCTCAGCTTCTAAGATCGATTTGACCTCGGAATATGGAAGAGTGGGGTTTTCGCCGGATACGAGAAAGAAGAGTCGAGCCACGTTGTGGTCCTCTTTGGGCATCCAACTGTAGAGGCGTTCTCTAAGCCTCACTTCTATACTCTTCTAGGAGCTCCTTCGCTCTGTCCATCCTGATCTTCCGTTCCTCAACCAGCCTTTCAGCAACTGAGTCTATAAGGTCTTCTGTAGCGCCCGCCATGATGGCTATGTTCCTCGCGTGAAGCGACATGTGCCCCCTCTGGATGCCTTCGTGGGCTAAGGCTCTCAATGCCCCCAGGTTCTGTGCCAGACCTACAGCTGCCAGAACCTCGCTCAGTTCACGCGCCGATTTTACCCCCAGAATCTTCAGGGCTACTCTAGCTATTGGATGAGTCTTCACTGCGCCGCCTATTGTGCCGACGGCCATGGGCAGTTCGATTGAGCCGACGAGGTCTCCGTTCTCGTTCTTCTCCCAGACTGAGAGGGGTGAATAGTGGCCTGTTCGGGCGGCGTAGGCGTGAGCTCCAGCCTCAACTGCCCTGTGGTCGTTGCATGTGGCTATCACGACGCCGACTATGCCGTTCAATATGCCCTTGTTATGGGTCGCACCCCTGTAAGGGTCTGCAGCCGCGAAGGCGTAGACGTCAAGGATGCCTTCTACAACTTCATCTCCGCCCACAGCCTCCCTATCCACGACGGTCCGCGCCCGCGCCAAACGTTCAGTCGCAAGGTTTGAGACGATCCGGAGGAAAACTCTGCCCTTCGTTACCCGCTCGATCATCGGCGCCACGGCTTCAGCCATCGTGTTGACAGCATTCGCCCCCATCGCGTCTCTGCAATCCACCAGAAGCTCGGTTATGATCATTGGACCTCTCTGTGTATCAATGACTTTGACTCGGAGATCCTTCGCGCCGCCTCCAGCTGAGACCAGTACCGGATCCTGCTCATTAGCCTTCCTTAGAATCTCGTCTTTGGCTTCGAGGATCGCCATCTTGGCTTGGCTTAGGTCTTTGACCTTGACCGTCTGGATTTGACCGATCATTATGGGTTCGGAGCTGCTGGTGTGGAAGCCGCCTTTGCTTCTAGCCATCTTAGCCGCGTAGCTCGCAGCGGCAACGACAGATGGCTCCTCTATAGCCATGGGGATAAGGTAGTCCTTGCCGTTTATCAGAAAGTTGACGGCTATCCCCAGAGGCACGGGGAATGCTCCTACGACATTCTCAATCATGCGGTCAGCTAGGTCAAGTTTCAGGGAGCCAGTAGCCTTCAGAAGCTCCGCTTCCTCGTCCGTCAAGTCTGCGAACTCTTTCACGATTCTAATCCTCTCATCCACGCCTAGCCTGTAAAAGCCAGAAATCTGTGAAGTCTTCTCCAAACTCTACCAACTCCTTAACTAATGGAGGGAGCTCCAAGAAAATGATTTAGCCATCACAGCATATGAGCTTAACGAATCGTTCCGTTCTCCCAATCTTCTTAGGTCAACCTATGGCAACGCGGGAAAAGTTTAAACAGCTTTCAACCATCTTCATGTAAGTGGTGTAGGACAAGAGATGTTCTGCCCGAACTGCGGAAAACAGGTTGAAGAAGACGCCAGCTTCTGCCCATATTGCGGGTTCAGGCTGGTCTCCGAAGACAAGATCCCTCTCCAGGAAATCATCAGAAACGTCTTGATCCGACGGATCGAAGGTATAAAGAAGCGAGATGCTAAGGCCATAGAGAACGTCGTCTACAAAGAGAAGTACACAAAGTTCGACGACTGGCCACCTTTCGACCTTCAAGGCTCAGAAGCCTTAAGGAACGAGGCTGGGGCTCTGAAGGTGTTGAAGGAATACGACTACGAGACAAAAACATGGAACATCGAGGTCTTCGCAGACTCCGCCCTAGCTACGTTCACAATCAGATACTGGGGCAGAATCAGAGACCTGAGCTTCAACATCCAATCGCGGATAACAGCCTTCCTCATGAAACGCGAAGGAGAATGGAAGATCGTTCACGAACACTGGTCACGGTTTCCACAGCAACAGCCCGTGTCAAAAGCTTCTGGTGAAGCAAAAACCGCATTTCCAAGCCTATGATTCCCTAGATCGTTCCCTTCTTCTCTCTGTTCTCTGAGTCCTTTCCGGTTGCCGGCATGGGAGGAGGGGTCGTAGCCATAGCCCAACCTATCCACGCGACCACAACAAGGAAGAGATAGACAACGAGCATGACGGGGATGATCAAGGCCCAGTCGCTGGCCGTTCTTCCTAGGAACTTGGCGTCCTGGGGCGCGAGGAAGATGGCCCAGAAATAGAGGATCATAGTGGCGAAACTCAGTATGAGAAGCAGCCGCCCCTGTGTAACGTCCCGCATTTTCCTTCGCCTCTTTGAAAAGACTAGAGGTAGGGCAACTTAAAACTTTCGAGCTGAAAGGAGTTGCCATGTTCCTCGCCCCTTAGCCTTGAAGGGTTCTACGCAACTCAGTGAACTAGATAGTGGTATCCTTATTGGACGTCTTTGTTCTCATCCGCAACTGGAAAACCTCATAAGTTCGGACCGCATACAATGTGGCGGCGATAATGATGGCCGGGAAGATAAGGAAGCTCCAGGGAAGAGTTTTAGACATAGAGAAAACCGGAGAATCGATGACGGATGAGGATGGAAACAGATGGAACAAATGCATATTCTCTATTGAGCTCACAAACTTCTCGAAACGCACACCAGACGAGATAATTCCTGAGAACCTCAAAGCGAAAACTGTGAAGCTCGTCCGTTACTGCTGCTTCGACTGGCACTACAAGTTGGGCGTGAGGAAGACATTGGAGCCAGATGAGACTGAAGCCGTGCTTGCCGGAAAACCTTCGGAGACGGTCTACTGGCAAGCCGCTGCCTGATTTTCTCTGACACCTTCGCAACGTCCATCTTCCGCTAAGCCTTTTATCTCTGCTGTTCTAGGAGTGTATTGGTGAATAGTTTTGACTGCCTCGGTGGCAGCTTGCGGTTCGGGCGGAAGGTTCTTCTCAAAGACTCTAACAGATGTCGAGAGAGGAGTATACCTAGATAGTTGGAGCATCTCGAGCGACGACCTAGGCGTAGGCGAAGGATGGAACATTGAAAAATGCAGACTCTGCGGCGGACGTTCAGACGGCGTAGACGTCATAACTGCCAACAACGGGAAGCTCTCCTTCGTCGTCGTGCCAACCCGAGGTATGGGCATCTGGAAAGGAGAATATCAAGGCGCATTCTTAGGCTGGAACTCTCCAGTTAAGGAACTGGTCCATCCACACTACGTGAACCTTGAAGCTCGGGGAGGACTGGGCTGGCTGAACAGTTTCAACGAATGGGTTGTCAGATGCGGCATAGCCAGCTTCGGTAGTCCTTGTTTCGATGTTATCAGAGACAATACTGGCAAAGAGAAAGAAGTTTTGTTGACCCTTCACGGAAGGATCGCAAATATCCCAGCGAGCTTCGTAAGAGTCAAGATCGGTTTAGAGCAGCCATTCGAACTGGGAGTTGAAGGCGTCGTTCACGAACACGCGATGTTCGGTCCAGACTTGAGATTGACAACCTCAATCACGACCACGCCAGGAAGCAACTCGCTCAGAATATCAGACACAGTTCAGAACCTCCGCGGCGTCTGAGACGAGATGCAGATTCTGTACCACTGCAACTACGGCAGCCCATTTCTAGAAGACGGCTCCAAGCTCATAGCACCAATCCGACGGGTCGCCCCATACAACTCGACAGCTGCAGAGGGCATTGACAGTTTTGACACGTTCGGCCCTCCAGAAAGCGGTTTCGTCGAGCAAGTCTATATCATGGAGCTTCTGGCAGACAGCAAGGGAATCACCAAGGTCGCATTGACAAACAAGGATGAAACCAAAGCGGTTTCAGTCTCCTTCCTCCTAAGGGAGCTCCCATGCTTTACTCTGTGGAAGAACACCGCAGCTTTGGAGGAT
>CAYRBK010000027.1:0-22654 GCA_964422605.1 uncultured Candidatus Bathyarchaeia archaeon
TGCCCTTCAGTTCAACGATTACATAGGGATTTCCAAACTCGCTTATGAATTGCCTGCATCTCCCGCATGGTGGCAGGATAGAGCATTGGTTTTCGCCATAGTTGACTGCCACGATGGTGTCGATCTCCTTCTCGCCTTCAGTAACCATCGTTCCTATCGCTGCGTACTCGGCGCATATCGAACATGGAGCAGAGGCCTCTATCTCTATGTTCACACCGGAGAAGACTCTGCCGCTCCCAGTTCTCAGAACCGCTGAGACGCTTGATATCTTCGACCTTCTCTTCTGAACCAGCTCTTTGGCTACCTCAACGAGTTCCCAGTCTTGGTCCGCTAGATCTTCGAGATTCATGAGCATCGATTCCGAGACCATGCTTATTAGCCTTAGGCGCCCAATCGACCTAGCATCGCCTTACTGCTTGACCATTGTATGATCCACTCAGGTTTCCCTTTCAGGTGATGAAGAGATAGACAATGTAGCCAACGACGTACATACAGACAATGAATCCTAATCCAACCGTAGCCCTGTATGATTATGGACCAAACATGTCTTCTGGCCCATCGCTCTCATGCCGAACACCTCTCTCTGTCCACCTCCTTTCTGCCAATATACTGGGTGGTCACCGCAGTTTGCAGCTGTGCGGAAAAGTGACCAAACATCTGATCATCTGTCTGCCCTTTGATCAAGACCAGTCAAAAAGGCGAGCATTTGCTGACCTAGGCACGGCAAGTCTTAATGCCGATCTTGTGTTTCAGTTCAGTATAGTAAAGGAAGTTGCACAGTGGCACATCCGGCGGGATCGTATGATCCACTGTAGGAATATAGCCTCCCCCAAGCTCCAACATTGGCAAGATTTTGCTGTGCAACTCCTTCTCGATGACCCTCTTGCCGCCGGCGAGCGCACGCTTGTCTATGCTGCCGTAGAGTGCCAGCTCTTCGCCACACTCCCTGCGGATCTTCACAGGGTTCATCTCGGCAGCTGCTTCAAGGGGCCAGTGAGCGTCGAACTCGGCTTCAATGATCAGAGGCAAGAGTGGTTCAGTGTTGCCGTCGCTGTCAAGCTCTACAACTTGCACGCCGTGTCTGCGAAGGTGTTTCATGACCTCCAAGTATCTGGGTAAGAGGAACTCTCTAAATGTTTTGGGGGATAATAGGGGACCCCTTTTGTAGGCGAAATCCTCATTGAAGATGAAAGCATCAACCTCAATACTCTCGAGCGCCTCCTCAGTGGCCTTGACAAAGAAATCCACCATGAAGTCCAGCATCTCATGTATCAGATCAGGCGTTCTGTAGAAGGCTGTGGACAGCCTCGTCGTCCCCATCATCTCTCGCAGGTTCCAGTAAAGTCCACCGAAGCCACAGTTCTCCGTCAAGTAAAGCGGATAGTCCCGATGCTTCCATTTCCCCTTCAGCTCTTCCCAGTCTCGGGGGTATCGAGCTGAGTCAAAAGGATCGAAGAGCCTCTTCATTTCAAGGAAATCTTCTCGGTTTTTCACGAAGAAGTCAAGGTATGTGTCCATTGAAGGCCTTGTTCCTCTGGTGGTTCCCTCCTTCAACGCTCTTCTGATACGGCCCCACCTATCCCTCTCGATGACATACCGTTCGTTCTCTTGAATCGTCCTTTCGAGGCTAGGGACTGGTCCTAGGTCCAGGGGGATGAAATCTCTTCTGTCGAGCCCAGCGAACCTCGGTTCGCCTCTGAACCAGTCGCCTCTCAGTTCGCACTCAAGCAAGCCTTCGTGGAGCCACCTCTCGTACGTCTGCCCCCAGATGCCAACCTCCCAATACGGGTATCTGTCAACCTCTCGAAACCTCACACATGCCAGAAACCGCTCACGGTCGTTCATATCGGACACCTCTGTCGCTGACAGCTGTTAAAAGGCCTAGGAAAACTTGGAGCTTAACGCTTTGTTCTCTTCTATCTTCGTCCATTCATGCGCACGCCTGCACCGTGTAGAAGCCTGGCATTCAACCGTCGAAGGGGACTCGCGGAACTCACAGTTGACTGCCAGCCCTTTTGAGGCTTCACCTTAAGTGCGTCTTCGTTTCTTCGGTTGATTTTCCAAGAGAGAACGCGCGTTCTCGATGAGCTTGGAAGCTTTCTCACCTGAAACGCCGAGCGCCTTGGCTATCTCGTCCGGGTTGGAGGCTGCGAGCTCCTCAGGGTCTCTTATGCCTGCCTCTTTCAGTTTTACGGATGTCTTCTGGCCGATGCCCTTCACCTCAGTAAGACCTTTCCTAACCTTGGCGGATGCGACCGCAGGCTTTACCTGCAAGACCGCGCGAGCTCTCTCAACCACAAATTCTTTTTCCTGCTTCGCTCCTCCCTTCTCAAGGAAGAAGAAGTTGAACACATGGAAGAGCAGGGTTGCTACGAGTCCAGCAGATGCGGTGACGAGCACGGCTCCCTCCATCTTCATAGTTCCATCGGCAGCAAACAAGAAAACTTGCACCGGGTCATTCACGCCAGATGTTCTACCCAAGAACAACTCATACATTCTGACAGTCTGGCACGACCAGAACAATTTCAGGATGCAAAACTGGAAGAAAAAGGCGAACCCGAAATATGCTAGAGAAAGCAGAGTACGTACATAGGTGAAATTGTAGTCTTTAAGAAGTCTTACGGCGGAAAAGATTCCTATGAAGGAGAATATCGTAAGGACAGCCCAGGTTGTCTGTCTCCTCAACTCCCATCCTATCAGTTCTCTAAGGAACGATGTGTCGGTATCCATTTGAGAGCCGAATATGTTCTGCTGGTTGAGAAAGAGGATCACGTAAAGGAAAACCGAGAATACTAGCCATATGCCCAGAAACCCAACGCATGCAATGGCTCGGCTAGATCTCCTCTTGTCCAAGGAAGTGACCGTATATAGAGTTGTGTACAAGCCCTTTTATGATTTTCCAGGCTCTTGCTATCTCCCACGCCAGTGCATGCATGCTACCTCTTCCTAGCCAAATGGACTTCGGGTACTGACGGAACGTTCATAATCCTAATAATTCACTCAGCCTCTCTTCTGTTTTTGACATTGACCAAGCAGAGATAGGTGTGGGATAGACCGTTGGGACTATTTAGGAAAGAGAAACCCAAAGACCTCGGACAGGCTAGCGAGGAACAAAGAGAGGAAGGCGAGTGCGATGCTGCGCAGTACGTGGACAGACTGGAAGAGGAAAAGGAGGAGCCTGTCAAACGGAAGGAGTGGGTAGAAAAGAGGGAACCAGAAACCCAAAGCACCAAGAGTCTCCAGGAAATGTCCATGCCTGAACTGTGGCAAAAGGCCATCAGCTTGGGAGTTTCCAGAAAAGGAAGCAAAGAAGAGCTGATGAAGAGGATACTGCAGGCCCAGAAAAGCCAGGCAACAGATCTTTCTGAAGAGACTGACATACTTGGAGTCTTGGAACAGCTGAGGACTGAGCTGAAAGCATTTGAGAAGATCAGGGAAGGAATAAAAACAAAGGTCGAATCGACCTCGAAACTGGTTCCACAACTCAATGAGAGGAAAGAGCTTCTGGAGAAGGAGATTCAAGAGCATGAACAGAGGATTTCGGAGATAGCTGACTTGCTCCCTAAGCTCGAAGGCAGAAAGGAGAACCTCCGAGAGGATGTTCAGCGGAAACGGCAGGAGATAGAAGCGCTGGAAAAAGAGATCCGCGAGCACAGTGACAAGATCTCAGAGATATCAGGTCTGATCCCCAAGCTTAGCAACAACAAGAGGAAGATTCAAGAGAGCATGGAGCTGAAGCAGAAGGAGATCTCCAGAATCAGCGAACAAATCACTCAAATCCTAAGTGTACAGAAGTACGGCATAGACCTGGTGAGCACATTGGTCTACGCCAACCAGAAGAGCAAACAATAGCCCCTAGCAATTCACAAGAGTCGCTGAAGTAACCAGCCAACCTACACTTAATGTCCTTCATGATGCCAAGAAACGCCGATTTCAGCGCTATTCCTTGTTCTCAGTAGACAGAATACCTCGAGCTCCATGGAGCAGAGTCTTGAGATTCTCGTCGTTGCGAGGAATATCCTTCTCTGTCTCTTTCTCTTCCTCTTTCTCTGTGGTTGTCTCTTTAGGTTCGAGTTGCGCAAGTTTCGAAAGTCTTTCAGTTACCCTGTCCAGTCTTTCCAGGAGATCATTCAGGTTTTTCTCATGGTCCGTAAGAGCAGTCGCTAGAAGGTCCAGATAAGCATAATTGCCGGGTTTATCTTCCTTGCCCTGCACATTCATCCCATCTTTTTGAATATGTGTCTCGGGGGGGTCATATTAAGGGTTATGAAGAAACAGAACAGAAATGTGCTTTATAGTTCTCAATAGGATTAGTTCTAAGGATTTTAAACCAGTCGCCTTCTTTGGCGTAGGAATCCTCACCATTCCTCAGCGAGAACTCAAGAAAATAGAAGACATCTTAGCCGTCGAAGACATCCTTTGTGACAAGAAATACTCTCCCGCTTGAACACCCAAAAACCAATAAGAGGAAAGGCTTGACCTTTGCCGAAAAGAACGTAGAAAGCGGGGGCAAAAATACGCCAACCCTCTGTGTGTGGTGACAACCATCTCGCGAGCCTTGACGATCATCGCGGTTGCTGACTTCTCTTCCTAGGCAGTTTGGCGAAAACGTAGAATGTCGCTGCTATAACGTATGTTGCGCAGAACGCTAGAATCAAGGCGTTGATGTCCAATCTTGTCACCTACTCTTCTGAAGCCAAGACCCAGAAGCGTCTGCAAATCCGTCTTCGCCGCTTAAAATGGTTGTGAACCGTCAGTCCAAAGAGCCTCAAAGCATGCTTAAGCATGGCAAAGTTTGCGTGAGTTTGACCATGGGTGAAGATACATTCTTCTGTCTTTCAGGGATATCGATACTCTGAGAGTTCCAGACAGGACTTGGCTCAGCTTTTGATATGTTTATAAACACGGGGCTAACCATATTCTGCGGGAGGACCTTGCCAACAGAAAATAGAACCTTCCTTGCCTTCGGGCAAATCTGCCTAGGAAAGACGGGGTTCGTATTTCCTGATACCTCCAGAGGAAGATAAGTGAGGCTCACCGATCCTTACGGAAGACCGATGGAAAGCATGCGTGTAGCAGTAACACAGAGATGTAACCTTCACTGCTTCTACTGCCATCAAGAAGGCGAACTCCCGGACAACAACGTGGAGATGACGCCTGAAGAGATACAGAGGATCGTCACCGTGGCAGCTCCGTTCGGCGTCGAGAACGTGAAGCTGACCGGCGGTGAGCCGCTCGTGAGAAACGACATTACAGAAATTGTCAGCAGAATCAGAGAGGTGCCTGGAATCAAAGAGGTCTCGATGACGACGAACGGAGTCCTACTCGCGGAGCACGCCGAATGCCTGAAAAAATTTGGTCTCTCAAGGGTCAACGTAAGCTTGGATACGCTGGAACCGAAGAGGTTTGCACAGATAACAGGAGCGGCTGGCATGGAGGCTGTCCTCTTGGGCATAGAGAAAGCCGTTGAAGCGGGCTTGCAGCCTCTCAAGGTTAACATGGTTCTCCTCAAGGGGGTGAACGAGGACGAAGTGTCTGGAATGATCGACTTCGTGATGCAGAGGGGCTTGATCCTCCAGATTATAGAACTTGAGTCGCCAGATGAAGGCGAGCTATACAAGAAGTATCATGCTGAATTAGATGTCGTTGAAAGCTATCTCAAGGAGAAGGCTGAGAGCATAACCGTCCGACGTATGCATCACCGTAGAAAGTATCGTCTGCCAAATGGCGGCGAAGTGGAGATCGTCAGACCCATGCATAACACGGAGTTCTGCAGGTACTGCAATAGGATACGCGTAACCTCTGATGGAAGGCTAAAGCCATGCCTTTTCAGAAATGACAACCTCGTGGACATCCTGAGACCCATAAGAGAAGGCGCCTCAGAGGAAACCTTGAAGAACCTTCTCCTAGAAGCCGTGCAACGGAGAGAACCCTACTTCAAGTAAGCCTCGCGGTAGACCGACCTGCTTTAAGCTTTTTATGATAGCTACCTGAAGCTCTTAGTCACCGAAGGGGAGCCATATGTCCAAAAAGGTCAAGTTTGGGATTGTTGGAACTGGCGTTGGCGCTGGTTTCTGTGCCCAGGGGTTCTCGATGCTGGCCGATGCCGGCGTAGCTGAACTCGTAGCTGTCACGAGCCAGAGGGAAGAGAGAGCTAGGGACTTTGCGTCCAGATGGGGTTTGAAACTCTGGTACACAGACCACGAGGAGATGCTTAGGAAGGCGGACATAGACGCCGTGATCATCAACGCGCCGCATTACCTTCATCACACGATTGCCCTAGACGCCATGAACGCGGGCAAACACACGTTGGTGGACAAGCCTATGGCAATAAACCTCAGAGAAGCCGACGAGATGATCGAGACAGCTGAGAAGAAGGACCTGAAACTGGGCGTCATCCTCCAATCTAGATTCGACCCAATCTTTAGGAAGGTTCAAGAAGCAGCCAAAGCAGGAAAGCTGGGCCGTTTGATCCTTGGAGAAGCAGTTGTGGAATGGTACAGGACGCAAGAGTATTACGATTCCAGTTCGTGGCGGGGATGCTGGGCGACCGAAGGGGGTGGGGCGTTAATCAACCAAGCGATCCACACCATCGACCTGCTCCTATGGATATTTGGAGCACCGAAACATCTATGGGCCCAGATTGGCACGTTCTCGCATAGGACAGAGGTGGAAGACCTTGCGGTGGCAGTCATTCGATTCGAGGATGACGCCTTGGGAGTCGTTCAAGGTAGCACAGCCACTTATCCGGGGTTGCCGACAAGACTGGAGATTCACGGAACTAGAGGGACAGCCATAGTGGAGGGAGAGATGCTCAGAAGATGGTCTGTGATCGGCGAGAAAGAGACCATCACTGAAGAACCAAAAAAGGGTCTTCAATCTTGGGCGAGTCCTGAGCTTGCCCCGGCTGCCAATCATGCCTCCATGATCAAGGACTTCGCTCAAGCAATTCTAGAGGATAGAGAACCCTCTGTTAACGGTGCTGAGGGCAGAAAATCTTTAGAACTGATCAGGGCAATATACAGATCAGGCGAGACACGCAGCGTAGTGGATTTCCCATTGACGGAGTGAAGACGCCATGAAGATCTTCGTTATGACAGACCTAGAAGGAGCAACTGGAGTAGCGGGAGACTGGAGTGACTTCAACCCCGGAGGCAGGGAACACGAATCCGCCAAGAAATTCTTGACATGGGATGTGAATGCAGCTATCCATGGCGCCATGGACGCTGGAGCCGTTGACATTGTTGTTCTCGACGGTCACGGGGCAGCCTTCAGCATAGTATTGGAGGAATTGGATCCGAGAGCAGTACTCATAAGAGGCAGAAGGCTGTTGGAGCTTGAGGGTTTGGATGAGTCCTTCGATCTTATGCTCGCCATCGGAGCTCATTCCATGGCTGGTACGCCAAACGGGGTTCTGACCCACACCCTTTCGCATTCCGGAATCGACAATATCTGGCTAAATGGGAAACTGGTCGGAGAGATAGGCCTATGGGCTGCCTTGGCAGGACACTACAGCGTAGCCTTAGGTCTATTGACAGGCGATCTAGCCGCAGTTAGGGAAGCCGAAACTCTCTTGGGCAAGATTGAGGCAGTAGCTGTCAAAGAAGCTACCAGCCGATTCGCCGCCAAATGCCTTCATCCCCAAGTATCGCAGAAGCTCATACGCGAAGCAGCCAAGAGAACAGTAATTAGAGCCGAGGAGTTCAAGCCCTACAGGCCCGAGATGCCCACAGAGCTCAGCGTGCAATATCATGATAGCGACAGAGCCGAGATAGTGTCAAAAAGGAAAGGTGTGACCCGAATAGATGGAAGAACAGCCTCATTCCGAGGCGACAACATGCTGGAAGTCTATGCTGCGCTCCTCACGTGAGAGTTGCGCCTCACGACTCCTAGGCAGAACTCATCCTACTCTGACGACGTTTTCTGCCTTTGTTTTGCCGCTTCTATAACCGAGGCAAACGAGAAGATCATATCGCTCTCTAATCTTGAGCAGTAGCCTAAACATCGCGGGGAGCTCGTTCCGTTCGAGGTTCAGCCGCGGAGACCTCACTCTCAGGAGCTGGCAACATCGCTCTCCACGGGCATCTCATGGCCCAGTTCGGCGGGTCCCTCTTGCTCGTGCACTGTTGGCTCTTCTGCCTCAAGATCTTCTTCGCCCTCGACCCCTATCGGGTCCGAGCCTCCAGCCGCCTCCGCCAGTTCTTCTTGCGCTTTCTCTGAGGCCGTGATGTCAGCAGATTGGGAGGTTGTCCTTGACACGGCATTCTTGATGTCGTCTAGCTCTTGTCTCGTGGCTTCAAGACCCAGAAGGATAGCATTGTTCTGTCTCTCATATGCCTCGTCGTCCACATCCCCAGCAGCGTGATGAATCTCCAAGCTTGCAAGGAACACCTCAAGCGTGTTCAACTGGCTCTCCAGTTCTTGCGTTCTCGCCGTCATCTTGTCCTTGAGGCTCTTGAGGTGATCTTCCAGGTCGGCTATTGCCTCTCTGAGCTCCGACTCTAGGTAGTCATAAGTCGATCGGGAAATCTTGTCCGACGTAAGCAGATTGTCCAAAGCCTGCTTCTTCTTCTTCGCCACATCGAGTTCTCTCGTAACTAGCTCGAAAGAATACTTCCACAAACTCAATTCAAGCACCTTTGTAGAGTGTTTGAGAACGGGAAAGATAACATTTGCCATCACGCACATATATATGATGATGTTAATGACGCCTTCTTCGATCCTCCAATGCGGGCAAAGACCTTCAATAGTCTTGAGCCAATCAGATCATTCTGCTTCCATTCTGTTATCCGCATATAGCTAGACTCCGCTCGGCAAATATCGGCGAGTAGGTATAGTGAGTCTTCGATACCGTTTATACTCAGCAATCTCGGTATGCATAGCAGCGAAAAATTTATATATGTTCATACACGAATAAATATGCGGTGAAAATATGCTCGGGACCGTACATGCTGACAAGAGAAGACTGGTCAGGCATCTCCGTAGAAGAACCATAAAGAACTTCATGGACATTCTCATCCTGTCAATGCTTAGAGCGGCGCCATTGAGCGGCTACGACGTGATCACATCCATCTTCACCAAGTTTGACTTCCTCCCAAGTTCAGGGTCGGTCTACTCTCTGCTTTACGCTCTTGAGAGGGAAGGACTTATACAGGGCGGATGGAACGGAAGGAAAAGGGTCTACACGCTTACCCAAAGGGGCGAAGAGATCTCGGAAACAGCCTTAACCTTACACTTGAGAATCGAAAGTATGATGAGAAGTCTGCTTGCAGACGGTTACCTTTGACCTCGCAACGATCAAAGCTGGCGAGGCCAAATTCAACATTAACTATATAAACATCCTTATGGGATTAATGAAGGATACCGAGAGGTGCGCCTCTTAATGGGAGAAAGAGTTCCGGCTGTCAAGGTTGTGGATATTCACAAGGTTTACCACCTTAAAGGTGAGGAGGTCCATGCTCTACGAGGCATATACCTGGAGATTCCACACGGTGAGTATCTTTCCGTCATGGGTCCTTCAGGTTCTGGAAAGACCACCCTTTTCAACATGATTGGAGGGATAGATCGGCCGACAAAGGGCGATATATTTATTGATGGGGTGGATCTCTCCAAGATACCTTCTAAGGCCATGGCATGGCTGAGATGCCAGAAGATTGGCTACATCTTTCAGACCTTCAACCTCATACCGGTCCTTTCGGCTATGGAAAATGTAGCCTTGCCTATGACTTTCCTGGGAGTGTCTAAGGAAGACCGACAGAAGAAGGCAGTAGAACTCCTGAACCTTGTCGGTCTGGGCGACCGGGTTGACCATCGGCCAACCGAGCTGAGTGGCGGCCAGCAGCAACGGGTGGCCATTGCGAGGGCGTTGGCAAACGATCCTGCCATAATCCTTGCCGATGAGCCCACGGGAAACCTAGACCTTAACACTGGCTTCGCTATTGTCCAGCTTCTGTACCGTTTGAAGGCTGAGCGAGGCACCACTATTATCTGTGCAACTCACGACTTGAAGATGATTGACATCAGCGACAGGGTTGTGTTCTTGAGAGACGGAACCGTGGAGAACATCGAGCAGAGGCGTGGTCTCGTTTTGACAGCGGAGGAGTTCAGGGCTTAGGAAGGGTGAAGGTGTTGACTGAAAGCTCTGAAGGCATTCAGTGCCCATGCGGAAGGACAATTGAGGATCCTGTAGAATATAAGGTGCTTTACCTGAAGCATGAACTAAAGGAGATTGACATCCTCTGTCCCAACGATTCCTGCTACTTAAGGGAGCTTGGGTATCTCAAGTTCGACCTTAAGGAAGGCAAAGCAACATTCAAGGAAGCCTCTTTCTATCCGCCTTTTGTCACCTGGAACGCTGGTCGCTTAGGATTCGAGAGCGTGGAGAAGCTTCTGAAGTCTCATCTCAAAAAGATCGCGGAAAAAATCGACTGGAAAAGACTGAGCAAGCAGGAATGAGGGACCCACATCTCTAGGGCTTTCCCAGCTGCCCGCCAAGAGGCCGTATCCAGGTCTGGATTACTGAAGATAAGAATCGGTTTCCTCCTTGCCCCCACCTAAGGCGGAACCTGCAAGCAGTAACTCACTCAAACGGACAAAACCATACAGAAAGGGACGTTTGGTTGCCTGGACTCTGCTTACCGAAAAAGTACATCGAATTCCAGGAAAGGCTTGCTGCCCAAGACGCCAATCTGTCCGCGGGAAATCCTTCTTGTCGCCCCGTTGCTCTTTCTAGGTCACTTCAATAGACTCCATCGCCTTCGAGAAGTACTGGAGAACGCTCTTCCCCTTCTCGGTAATCTCATAAGATTTGTGGGTACCTTCCATCTTGACCGCGATCAAGCCTTGCTCAGCCAAGGAATCAAGAACCTCCATCAAAGGCTTCCAAGAGAGATTGGTTCTGTACATTATCCTTGTGGGCTTGTATGTGCCTTTCCTTACTGCTTTCAAGACATCGAGGTATATCTCTAGCTTGGACCTTTTCGATGTCATTTCTTCTTCCTCACCGTCAGAAGAGTAATGTCGGACAATATTAAAGGGTAGTGAAAGGACAATCTGAACGCTAAGTCTGACCGTAGAATATGTGCCCAAAACCTTGACCGATGTTACTAGGAGGTTTCTTTGACGAAGCTACTGAGATTCTCGTATTCTTGCAGAAACCTCCTCCCTCTGTCGGTTACTTGGAAGAGCTCCTTCCGGCCCTTCTCAAGCGAATCTACGAGACCGCGGGACACCAGGTATCGCAGATATTTCAGGAGCTGTTCGTAACTGAGGTTGCACTTGTACAGTATTCTTGTCTTACCCGCGGGTTTTCTGCAGACCGAAAGGATAGCGTAGATAATCTCGAGCCGTCCCCTATTCACGAAAACCGGTCCCATACCCAATTCCCGACCGGGCTGACTTAGCCCCTTGAGTCGGGGTTAAGATTACCACGAGTTCTTATAAGACATGTTAAGTTGCGGTCAATAAGCGTTCTTCCGATTGGAAATTAATAGGAGGGCTATGAAGTTTTGCTAGTGCCCACTGTCCAAATTGCATACCTACGATGCGAAGTCGACGGCAGAAGGCGAAGGTCAACCGAGATACTTTCCCGCCCAACCTATGCCCAGTTCTTCAAGTTTCGTCTCAGTTGGAACTCCCTTCTCATCCCATCCCATCATTCCATAGTATAGGCTTACTGCTTTCCTGAAATTATCGGCGTCCACGGCGGTGTTGGAAAGGGGTCCCATTGTTGCGGGTTGGAAGAACCTTTCAGGCAACCAGTCGTCTTCCCTCCCAAATCCTTCTCGAATGTTGAAGATTCTAGCCATTGTAGTAACCCTTTCGCCGACTTTCATGAGCTCCCAAGCCGTCGTGTTCCAACCTGTAACAGCCCTTGTGATCTCTGTCTGCTGCTGATAGTCCCACGGCAGGAAGTTGCACATTAAGAGGCAATTGTCGACGACTCGCCAGTTGACAACGTACATCAGAGCCCTGACTTTTCGGGGTCCAAGGTCTTCCAACGGAATCGGCTCCAAAATACCCAACCCAGAGTATGACCCTACCGCTGTGGCTAACCCCATATCGTGTAAGTTGTGCTGATGGTCAGCGCCAGTCGGTGAAACAGCATAGCCCAGCCCTAAGGAGCGTTTCAGCCTAGGTTCATGCATAGGCACCTCTTGCCCCTTAACGTGCACAGCGAATTTCTCCGCGCCTTTTCCAATCCTTTCAGCTGCCCTCCTTACTCCCTCCGCCAGAATATCGCCTAATCCTCGCCGCTGAACAGTCCTTCTCACCATTTCCACCATAGCCTGAGCGTTGCCGAATCTTAAGTTGAGCCCCTCAGTGTCTTCATCTGTAAGAATTCCCTCTTCGTAGCATTCCATCGCAAAGGCTATGACCGCACCTGTTGAGATCACATCCACAGAGTTCCTATTGCAAATCTCGTTCGCCTTAGCTACAGCTTTCAAGTCGTCTATGCCGCAGTCAGAACCCAATGCGGCTAAAGCCTCATATTCGGGTCCCCCATATTTCGGGTCAACTGGCCAAGGCGCGTCAACCTTGACAACTTTCTTGCACCTAACCGAACAGGCATAACACCCTTCCATGCCTATCCTTACGGTTTCCTTGATCGTCTTAGCGTCCAAGGCGTCAGCATTCGGGAAATCTCCATCCCTGAAGTTGCGGGTTGGCAAGTTGCCTGAAGCAGCATAGCCATCCATGTCTCCTCCTGTTCCATAGTTGTGCGCCCACCCCGCAACCTCCTCCATGTTCTCATTCAGCCAACTCGTCAGCTCCCGGAGTTTCTGAGGGTCGCTGATGTCCAGCTTTTTCTTGTGACCTCTTACGGCTATGGCTTTGAGATTCTTCGACCCCATGACAGCGCCCATACCGGTCCGTCCCGCAGCATCTCGCAGATCGTTCATCACGCATGCATAACGCACCAACTTCTCTCCTGCAGGACCGATTGAGGCGATGCGGATGAGCCGATCGTTGAGTTCATCACGAATCAAGCTCTCTGTATCACCAGTTTCCCTACCCCACAAGTGATAGGCATCCCTAAGTTCAGCCTCTCCGTCATGTATCCAAAGGTACACAGGCTTGTCAGACTTGCCCTCGAAGATTACGGCGTCGAAACCTGCGTGCTTCAGCTCCGCACCCCACAATCCGCCGACCTCCGCTTCACCGAAACCTCCTGTCAACGGGGACTTGGCGCCGACACTGTTCCTGCCATTCCCAGGTATAGGAACACCTGTAACTGGTCCAGCTGCGAAGATCAGCCTATTCTCTGGACCAAGAGGGTCTGTGCGAGGGGCAAGTTCCGTGAGAAGGTAATATGCGACGAAACCTTCACCGCCAATGTACTTGCGGTAGAATACGTCGTCCAGCTGCTCGATTCTGATATGGCTGCTTGATAGATCAACTCTCAAAATCTTCCCATTGTAACCCAATGGCAACTTCTTCACCTTCCCGCTTTGTCTAGTGCGGCTACACGCTCCTGACCCTTTGACGGGGAGCCTTGTTCACTCAGAAATGTGATGCCAGTCCTTAAAGTTTTTCATTCATCAGTACTATCCGTTAGTTCGCAGTAGAGAATCGAGATTTCGATAGGATTGATTCCCAAAGGTTTCAAAGCCTCTGACTTATGGCGACAGGATGGAAAATCTTTAAAAGGTAAGGTACACTATGAATGGTATATCTGAGGGATAGCGATGAGTTCGAAGAAGAAGGCTCAGAGGAAGGAGACTCCAAAGAAAGAAGCGCCAGAGATGAAGCCGAATGAAGCGATCGGAAAGGTAGGGACGATCAAGTTTCCAGTCAGTGAAGCTTTCCGCTTTGCCCTCGAAAGCATCAGAAAACGTTTCACAAGAGCTCTCATCACAGCGCTCTCGGTTCTCTTGGGCATCGCCTTCATGGTCACAATACTTACGATGGGTACAATACTCACCAACGTTGGCGAACGACCGCCGGAATCGTATCAATTGTGGATGGTCATCATCGCCCTACTTGTGTGTGGCGTTGGTATTGTCAACTCGATGCTGATGTCGGTCACCGAGAGGTACAAGGAGATCGGTACAATGAAATGTCTCGGCGCAACCGATACGAACGTTCTAGAGATATTCCTGATCGAAGCACTCCTCCTCGGGCTGCTTGGCGGCGTAGTCGGAGCCTTTGCGGGTTGGGTTGCAGCAATAGGTATATTCGGTTTCCAGTTCGGAATAGCCGGGGTCTTTCCCGCAGAAAACCTCGCGGTGATCATGGTTAACTACCTAACCTATATTGGAGAGGCAATAGGCATAGCGGCACTATTGAGCGTAGGCGCCGCGGCTTATCCCGCCTTCTATGCGGCGAGGCTTAACCCCGCAGAAGCCCTTAGGTACGAAGTGTGATACACGCAGAAACCGGAGCGGCAAGATAGGAGAGCTGAGACTACAGCTCCCTATGTCCTGCAATATTAAGGAAAAGGAACTGCTTTCGGGTTTTGGCTCACTTTCTTCCCTATTCTGCCGCTCTTACGTAGACTTCTGCTCTTGTCTCGTAGCGGTCGACAAGCCCGTCGCGTAGATAGACGATCCTGTCGCTGACGTCAATCATCTTCAGGTCATGTGTCGCGGCGATGATGGTTACTCCTTTCTCCTTGTTCATTTCCCTCAAAAGAGTAATTATCTCCAGCCCGGTGTGCAAGTCTAGGTTTCCCGTAGGCTCATCAGCAAGCACTATCACCGGGTTGTTTGCCAACGCCCTCGCAATGGCAACCCGTTGCTGCTGACCGCCGCTCAGCTCTGCGGGCTTGTGATTCAGCCTTTCCCCGAGCCCAACGGATTCGAGTATCTCTCTTCCCCTTCTGATCCGTTCGTCCCTGTCTACGCCTGCAAATATCATCGGCAATGTCACGTTCTCGATGGCTGTGAGGACTGGTATGAGGTTGAAGGTTTGAAAAATGTAGCCGATCTTTCGGCATCTCAGCCAAGCCAGCTCGTAGGCGTCCAGCTTTGCGATGTCAACGCCGTCGATGAACACTCTTCCCCTTGTCGGCCGGTCTATTCCCCCAACCATGTTAAAGAGGGTGGTCTTTCCGGAACCTGAAGGACCCATGATAGAGATGTATTCGCCACGCTTGATCCTTAGATTGACCCCGTCAAGAGCCTTAACTGTAACGGGACCCATCTGGTAATATTTCGCCAGATCTTCTGTCTCAACCACATACTCGAAGCTGATAGGCCATTCCCCCGTTCGTATTGAGACTATTAGCGAAAAACTATCTTATAAGATTACTCATTGATCCGCCCTCCGATAATACTGAATATGTGTCAACCCTTTGGGGGCTTTTTCCCCGCGTTCCTTTAATGGCTAGTGATCTTTTCTGTCTATAATTGCCCCCATTTTCACAACGAGCCGATAAGTGAACTGACTATTGGACTCGCGTGTTCCAGCGCTAGGACACGACGGGGATGTGACTGGGCAACTGGGCGGCTCTCAAGAGCCTTGCACACATATCCTCGCCACAATTCTTTTATTGCAAGAGGACAATCTTGCCTCTAGGAAAAATGGAAGGCGCTATGCGCTTAGGTGAACTTATGGCGACCAACAGCAGCAAGACCTTAGTGCAGGTGGTCTTGGTTACTGAAAAGCGAATCGAGTCTGAATCCGATGTATGGGCGTTAGTGGCGATCGCTTTCCCTGAACAACTTGTCCCAGTTACCGCGACCTCGTTCAAACTCCGAGATCAATGCTCGTGTCTACAATTAACCTATGACCAATGGCTTAAGCCCGATGCTGAGAAGGCTATACGATCTTGGGCTAAGATAGCTGCGAAGCGCGTCCGCGATCTGCCCCCTAGAGGTGACGAAAAACTGTCCGAGGACATCAAGTCTGACCATGGGATACTTCCATATTTTCTGTTGAATCTTCTGGAAAAGATAGACCCAATGTATGCAACCAGCCCGTCCTACACCAGAAAGTGGAACGTCATCGATGGTCCGCAGGTCAAAGAAGGTCTATTCAGCAAACCAAGACCGAGCAAGATCTTGGCAATAGGTGTCTACTCCGAGTAGATCGCGGCGAGCTTGGCTCAAACTTGCTGGGATTTTCAATGCTCGCCAGCAAGACGGTGTGAGCAACTAAGCCTTATTTAAGGAAACCTCGTAGTTATTCATCAAAACATTGGTGGGCTTATGCTGGATGCAGTCACCATTGGCGAGGTTATGGTTCAGTTCAACCCGGTCACAGCGGGGCCTCTTAGACATGTCACCTACTTCGAGAAGCATGCGGCAGGAGCCGAGGCCAACTTCGCGGTCGGCATGTCTAGGATGGGCTTTCAAGCGGGCATCATCACCCGGGTCGGCGAGGACGAATTCGGCAGGTACATAATCGGTGTTCTGAGAGGCGAAGGGGTCGACACTTCGCGAGTGAAAACAGACAAGGAAGCTCCGACCGGCATCTACTTCATCCAGAGGCATTATCCAATCCCAGGCAAAAGCAGCGTACTCTACTATCGGAGGGGCTCTGCGGCAAGCAAGACGAAAGTCGATGATGTAGACGCGGATTACGTAAGATCCGCCAAACTCCTCCACCTGACGGGGATAACGCCAGCACTCAGCGAAAGCTGCAAGGAAGCATGCCTCAGGGCTTTGGAGATTGCGGTCGAAAGCAAGGTCACTGTCTCGATCGACACGAACATAAGACTGAAACTCTGGAGTGGAGAAGAGGCGCGGGAGACGCTGACCCCCATGCTCAGAAAGGCGGACATCATCTTCACCGAACCCCAAGATGCCGAGATCTTGCTCGGCGAGAAAGAACCCGAGAAGATCGCGAAGACCCTTCTCTCGATGGGAGCGAAGACGGCAGTTGTCAAGCTAGGCGAGGAGGGAGCTCTCGCATGTACGACGGAAGAGACTGTCAGAAGACCAGCCTTCAAAGTTCCAGTAGAGGACGTCATAGGAGCAGGAGACGCCTTCGCAGCCGGCTTCGTCTCAAGCATGATGCGCGGACTGAACCTTGAAGACGCCTTAGAGATTGGGAACGCCGCTGGAGCATTAGTCGTCACAGTGAGAGGCGATATCGAGAACATACCCTCCTTTGATGATGTTAGGAAGTTCCTGGCCTCCCAGAGAAGGGAGACCGTGGCGATGAGGTAGCATCCTCAAGGAGCCTTCGTCAGCAGCGGCCCTGAGGTGATCTTCCCGGAAAAGACAGTATCGGAAGAGACCCTTGCAGAAGTTTTAATAGTTGGTAAGTCACTGAGAATCTCTGATTTCTAGCGAGGTTGGGAAGAAGGTTGAAGAGAGTTAGAGTCGGCGTGGTTGGGGCTGGCGGAATCTATCAAGGCGCTCACATGCCAGCTTACCCGGAAATTGACGAGGCTCAGCTAGTGTCTCTCTGCGATGTGTCAGAAGAGGTTCTGAGAGTTTCTGAAAGACGGACAAAGGCGGCTTACCTTGACAAGGCACAGAAGGCTGAGGAAACGGGAGATGCTGACCTAGCTAAACAGCTCAAAGAAGATGCGCAGATTCTCAAGACCTACTCCAATACGGATGAAATGTTCTCCAAGGAAGAACTTGACCTCATCGATATCTGCACCCCCACAAAGTTTCATAGCCCAGTCGCCATAGACGCCTTAGACCGCGGAATCAACGTGATGGCTGAGAAGCCGATGGCAAGGACATACCTCGAATGTCTTGAGGTTGTCGAGACTGTTGGAAACACTAAGAAACTGTATCAACATAATGAGAACTGGCTCTACGACCCCTTCTGGTACAACGCCCGAAAGTTCATCGAGGCTGGAGCCATCGGCGAGCTCCAGCTAGTCTTTCTAGCCACCGCTCACGGCGGACCTGAGTGGGCTTCATGGTTCTGGAACCCAGACATTGCGGGCGGGGGTGCGCTTCTCGATAACGGTGTCCACGCGATAGCCGCCTCTTGGTTCCTGACAGGTTTCGACAAGAAGCCTACAATTGTGAAAGCCGCCGAGCCCTATGGTATCTGCATAAGGATGAAGACGAGGATCCTGCAAGGAATGTTCAGACCTTTCGAGGTTGAGGACGATGCGCACGTTCTGATCCGGTTTGAGGACAACGACGGAAGATGGTCGACAGCCCACGTTGAGGGCTCATGGTCCCACAGAGACTCCTTGGATACAACAATAGTTGGAACTAACGGTATGATGAGGCCTGTCATCAAGGACGAGGACACTATTCTAGAGATAACTGATGCCTCCGGCAATAAGAAAGAACTCAACCTAGGCAGAGTCGCGTGGACTCAAGGCTTCGGCGGCGAGATAAGGAACATGTGCAACTGCGTACTGAACAAGGTCAAACCGATATGCGACGAGAAGATCGGCGCGGAGACTACGGCTATTGTTCAAGCCGCCTATCTCTCGCAGAAGAAGGGAAAGATGCCTGTCACGCTTAGCGAGTTTAGAGAGTATGCATTGAAGATGCGAGACAAAGAAGGCAAGAATGCGCCAGAAGTCCTGATGAAGGAACTGTTGAAAGGTATAGCCAGAGTTTAATCCATAGTCCGTCAGAAGCTGAACCTACACATGAAGAAGCTGGAAAGGTAATGAAGTGAGGGACCAGCCTACTTTCCAGCGAGTTTTATCTTGCTTATTTTGATTGTGGGGAAGAAATAGCCCTTTCCTATGGTTCGGCCTTCCTTCGATATCAGCTCAATGTTCCTGTAGAGCTCAAGGAAATGTCCGCCGGTCATAAGGTTTTTGACTGGGTGCATCTTTTCGCCATCTTCGATCAGGAATCCTTCGTCGATCGTGGTTGAGAATTCTCCCGAGACCATGTTAGGAGAGAAACCAGCGTTCGTGGCTAAGATTCCGTTCTTCGTCTCAGCTATCATCTCGTCCAATGAGCTGTCCCCGGGCTTGACTTTGACGTTGCTGGGGCCAGCGCCTATGTATCCACCGTATCCTCCTCTGATAGCGTGACCAGTTGTCTCAACGCCAGCTATTCCAGCCGAGTATGAGTTGTGCAGAAATGTCAGTACCTCGCCGTTGCCAACCACTTTGGTCGGTCTTCGGGAGACGCCTTCGCCGTCGTAGGCGTCGCTTGAGATTGCGCCGGGAATGGTGCCGTCGTCGTTGATCTCAAGCATTTCCGGGGCAATCTGCTGCCTCAAGCAGCCGGATGCAAAAGTTCTTCCCTTCACAACGGATTCGCCTGAGATGGCTCCCATCAAGCCGAAGATCAATGAGGTTGTGGAGTCGGGGGTAAGGATAATGGGCAGTGTTCCGCTTTCGACCTTCTTCGAGCCGAACTGTTCCAGGGCTTTTTCAGCAGCCTTCTTTCCTATGTCTTCGAAGTCGACTTCTGCCAGGGATATTGCATAGTCGAATTCGCTGGAGCTTCCAATATCATCGCCTTTCCTGTATGTGGGCCCTATGAAGGCTGATGCGAATGTTTTCTCTCCTGAAACTGAGACGCCTGTCGATGTCATCAAGCAGCTCCTGGAGTAAGTCGCACCGAAACCTCCCCCATACATTGCCCCCGGGCTGACCGCCTCCACCGTGTCTATCATCCTCTTAGCCAGCTCTCCAGCTCCGCCCAATGTCAATGCCAGTATCTCAGGGTCACAGAGGCCAGAGATCTCTGGCGCCTTTGAGGGTCCAGGTATACCTTTGAAGTAGGGGTCTGGCTGGGCTACCCTTGCGAAGCCGGCTGCACGAAGGACTGTCGTTTCAACGTCTCTGGATTTGAGGCTCTGCGAAAAGGCTACTCCCAAACCTCTATTCTTGTAGGCTCTGACGCCTAGCCCCAAGTCGACGCGAGATTTGGCTTCCTTGATCCCTTTGCCTAGGATGTCGATGTTCAGGGAGCGTGAGTAGGCAGCATAAACGTCAAAGACGTCCAGATCCATCTTCGAAAGAGTTTTGACTGCCCTCTCAACCGGCGTGGCAAGATCGATCTCCTTCATGCCTCTTACCTCCTACCTCCCACCACAATGCCGTCAATCCTCATATGAGGCCCGCCTGCGTCCACGTACATGCCCTGGCCCTCCTTGCCGCACATACCCGGCATCGTGATGGCCAAGTCCTTTCCCATGGCTGTGACATTCTTGAGGGCGTCCAGTACGAGACCGTTTATAGCCACGTCTCTAAGATGGTCTGTCAGCTCGCCCTTCTCTATCAGCCAGGCTTGCTCAACTTTGCAGGTGAACTGTCCCTTCTGAGTCTCTACATAGCCATACTGGGAACCTGAGAGGTAGACGCCCAGTTGGATATCTCTCAAAATTTCTTCAAAGGACATGTCTCCAGCACCAAAGTAAGTGTTGGACATGCGTACAACGGGCGAATGGTGATGAGACTGGGCACGAGCGCTACCTTGCGGTTCTCCGCCTAGCTTGGCAGCCGATTCCAATGAATGAAGAAAACCGACTAACGTTCCTTTGTCCACAATCAAGTGTTGCTTAGCCTTGGTCCCTTCATGATCATAGACAAAGCGGCCGTTGTTGGGCTGGGTCGGGTCGTCGAGGATGGACACAAGGTCGCTTGCCACTTTCTCCCCCATTTTGTCTGAGATAATTGACTGTCCTCCGAAGACAAGGTCGCCTTCGCTGTTGTGGCCAAAGGCTTCATGGACAAAGAGGCCTCCGACTCTTGGGTCCACAACTATTGTATATGTGCCTCTTGGCGGAGAATGGGCGTCAAGTAGTTTCACGGCCCTTTCGGCGGCTTTTCCTGAAAACTGGTCAGGCTGGACGGCGTCAGCAATCTCGTAGCCGGCGACGTTTCCAACGACCTCAAAACCCGTCTGCATGTTGTCGCCCTTCTTGGAGATTACGCTGCAGTACACATAGGTTCTCGGCGTCGTCTCCTCGATTGACGTTCCGTAGGAGTTGCACACCGTCACCTTCGTCAGCACATCCCTGTAGTTCACGAAAGTGTCTTTGATCCTGTCGCTGTAGGTCTTCGCCGTCTTGTCTATCTCCAGCATCTTCTTGACCTTCTCTTCGGCGTCAACATCTTCGGGGCTTATCTTCACCTTGTGAGTAACCGTGTCAACCATGGGCTTTGCCTCGACTATCTTGGCCTCTTCTCCGTGCTGAGTGGCGATCGACTTTGCGCCGCCAATCGCGTCCACTAAAGTGCTTTCGACGCTTCTTCGTGTGGGCACGTTTGTGGATGCGAAGCCCCACCTATCATTCACTATGACTCTCACCCCGACTCCTTGAACTATTCCGGAGCCCAGTGCCTTCGCCACACCGTTTTCGGTGGAGATGTTGCTACTTCTCTCCTCAAAGAACCTTGCTTCGCAGAAGCTTGCTCCAGCCTTCAAGCCCTTTCCAACAACAGCCTCAAGCAAATCTCTCAATCAACACCACTGACCATAGCTAGGGCTTCAGAGTATTAAAACCGTTCGCCATCTGTAGGAAATGCGAAAGTATTGCTCCTATCTTCTTGTGGTTCAGAGTAGATGATGCGTTCCTGCTGGTTCTAGGTTCGGGGCGATGATGGCAGATATTTCGTGATCTTCTCTTGGTAGAGGGCGTCCTTGAGGAGGACGCTTGTCCTCGTCCAGTCCTCCATTTTCACGGCGAACCTTGAACCAATGTATGCCATAGCCTCTTCCAAGCTGTCGAATCTTCTGGCTTCTCCTCTAAAGGCTTCTCTGACGCATTCCCGGTTTATCCAAACCCCCAAAGGCGTGATGAAACTCGGGTGGATCTCCCTCATGGCTATGACGCCGGCTTGCCTTCGCTCTCTGGCCAGAAACTCCGCTGCGGCCAGTCTGACGGCGTAGTAGCATCCGCCTATGGAGGCGTAGGTTGTGCGGCCTCTATACCCCTCCCAGTCTCCTCCCAAGGCTATGTCGGGGCTTTGGGGGTTCCAGGCGGTTTCGGGGTACCATGCTTCTATCCACTCGTATCTCCAACTGGAAGGAGTCAACAGAACCACGTATCTGTTCCCCAGATAGTTGCACTCGTAGACTTGGTATTCGTTTATAGGCGGGTTTCCTTTCACCTCGTCTTCTATGAGATTCCGTGATAACGTTGAGTCCACAGCGGTTATGCTCCACCTCGTTGGGACCAGCCTTCTCTGATCCTTCAGACCGAAAGCTCCTAAGCTGAAGGCCCTCTGAATCTTTGAGACCGAGAGGTTGTCTAGGTAGAGCCCAAGAACTGCTGCCTCAGCCTTCAGGTCGCCGTCTGAGTATGCCTTCTCAATCTTTGAGTCGATCTTGGCATTTCCAACCTGCATGCCCTTTATCAGTGCTGAGGGACCCATAGGCTGGACGGTTTCATCCAGAAGAAACCTGTCTGAAGGCTTCTTCCGGAAGGTGACCTCTGTGTCCACGGAATCTCTGGAAAGCGCGACCTCCAGAGTCTTGTTCAGAAACTTTTCGTTCTCGAAAGGCTTTTTGACGTTTACTCTGAACTTTCCTCGAATCAAGTTTGTCCTGAAGCCTATTATCTCGTCAACGGTTCTTCCCAGCCACTGCTCAGGTGCATCGAAAAGCGAGGTGTTGCCCAAGACCGGAGGAACTAGAGGACCTGCGTATACGTACGGGTAGCCTATGCGTCCCACAAAGATGCCCGGAGGAGACGATCCTAGAACGTGGTCTGAGTTGATCGAGTTCCTTGCCTTCACGAAGGAGTACAGTTTGAGAAGGGCTGGGCATCTGGGCTTGCCGCAAAGCATCCTGCTTCCTCTGCATTGCAGGCATGGACT